>JAWXAV010000040.1:0-20784 GCA_034439695.1 Bythopirellula sp.
AAATAATCAATCGCGTCTTGGGCTGGCTGCATGTCGCCGCCGGGAACGTGGGCAGAAATAGGTGCCGCTGCCGTGAGCTTGGGGGTTGTTGATGAAGTCGTGGGATTATTCATGGAAAACTCCTTTGATGAGAGTAATTGTTGTTAGAGCCGGTTTCAAAATCATGAGATCGAGCCGGACGCTAGCACGTGGCGGCTGATTCTATTAGCCGTCCGCCGCGGCGGACTAGCCCCCCGGTTTTTTGGTCCTGCCTCTAGTTTATTTTGTTATTTGGGTGATCGTCGATTTGTATTGGCTTCTTCCTTGCCAACAAGCATTTCACGCAGTGTGTCCATATTCTTTTCGAGTTCATCCAGCGAGCGTTGCAAGGGAGACGCACATTGCTTGAATTTCTGCAAAGCGAGTGATCCCAAACTGACGGCAATCAACAGTGCAACAGCAGCACAAGTGAACTGGGCCATGTGGGGTGACCATTGCTGCTGGTCCACAAGTAAGTTGGCCACAGCAAACAACAATACGGGCACCGTACCGATTAGCAAGGCAATGCTGACCACGACGAATAACGTCGGCTTGACGGTCGCTGCCAGCGAAGAGCGCACATCATCCGCCATCAAGCGCGTTTGCAATTCAGCCAGCTCGGTCACATCGGCTAACAGTTGTTTCACGCCACCCCTATCATGTTTTGCCTGGTCATGATTGATATCGGAAGGAAGTTCCCAACTCTTGCCGTTGAGTCGATTTATCGGCGTTTGCTCAAACATGCGAGGACGACTCCTATACTAGCGGAAATGAGCAGAGCCATTCCCGGATTTTTCTTGATGGTTTGTTTCAACGCTTCCGCCGTTGATGCCAGGAGGGCATTTGCCGTGGCAAAGCGGTCTTCGCTGCCAACACTTAGGTTATGTTCTTTATCGATTGTTTGGCTCGACATCGTTGCGGACCTCCCGTTCTGAGAGTTGCGAAAACTCGCTCACCTTGGCTGCCAAAAAATTCGTCGCCGCTCGCGTCAAGGCGGCCCCGGCAATAGCCGCGACGGCACCGACCAAGCCAGGAGATGCCGACGCTTCTTTAGTGACAATGACGGTATGATCCTTGGCCAATTTTTCGAGATCCTCGGGCCTAAACGTCGGATTGGCCCGCTTTTTCGGCACCAACAAAAATCCGGCCACCGCAGCCAAGGCCACGGATGCCAAAGGATTTTTGCGCACCAAATGCCGCCAGTCCGTCATCTCATGAACAGACTGTTTCGCGGCCTGTGCTTCCTGATCAATGCGGCCGCGCACGGTTTCCATTCGCGCGAGCAAATCATCGACATTGTGACGACCGTTAACGTGCATAAGTTAACACCTTTTCTCTACCTATTTCGTCAACCGATCACGCAGCATCGCTGGCAACGCATGTTCCACTTTTTCCAAGAGATTGCGACCGAACCGCTCCGCGGTACCACGATCAAACGCACCGTAGGAGTGTTTCGGTTCCTGATGCGTCAAAAGTCGGCTAATCACCAAGCCCAATCCAAACCCGGCAGCACAAGTCACTAGCAAGGAACGCGTCGGCCGGTCTTGCACCATATGCGAGAACTGCTCCGCGCCACGGTTGATATATTCACCCACCGTCGACATGCACTCGTCCGCACAGGCGGTAACATCTTGATTTTTTTGAGCAATCATCTGAAATCTCCTTATGTCGTTTCGCTTAGGAACGTTACTTCGAGCGGGCTAACAGACCCACGACCACGCCCAAAAGTAGTCCCGTGCCAAAACACACAATGGCCGACTCCGCGGGACGTTGCCGCACCATTTCTTGAGCCTTGCCGTATTGTTCCTTAGCCATGTCGCTGGCTTGGCCCGCGTACTCTTGCGCGGTTTGGGCGGCACCCTGCACGGCTTGTGAAGCGCTACCCAAGAGGCCCGCTGATTGCTCGGAAAGTGAACGCAGCGTTTTCTCGATTTCAATACGTGCTTGACCCGTGTTCTTTTGGATCAAGCCCACCAGGCGATCAATACTTCCTTCCACCTGTTTGAGCTCATCATCACTGATGTTGCCCCATTCCTGCTTGACGCGACCCTTGATGTCGTTCCAGGTGCCGCTGAGTTCTTCTTTGGTAAGCATGATAAGACTCCCTTTGTCAGAGATTTAAGTGGATAGGGTCAGGGTAACTTGCTGACACAAATAGCAAGCGATGTGCCAATCTCGCCATAAATTATAGGTTGCGAGTTCGCGGCCATTTTCACCGGAAAATACAGCACCTCTGATGGCAATTCTTCCGCGCGGGTCGTTCGGGAGTCAATCATTTTTTAAGAATTATTTGGACGAAAAGTCAGGATTCTTGGTCAACTCCACCCCTGCAGAGCCAGTCGATTCCAGAATCTTGTTGATGTCCGCCCGTTTAGCCTCGCTGTCCGCCACTGAGGTTAAGTCAACAGCCAACAGGGTTTTACCGTCGGCCACGGCCAATTCATAAAAATCGGCGGCTTCGGTCTCAAATCCGCGTTCAGCCATGGCCCCCGCCAAACCTCCCACGACTCCCCCGGTGAGAAAACTGGCCAATCCACCAGCAATAACAATGGGGATACCCGCGCCCGTGACCAGGGCAACCACCGAAGTAATCCCCGCCAGCACCGCGCCTGTGGTCCCACCCAGTACCGCAGCTCCTTTCCAATCTTCGGCTTCAACATCAGGCCGATAACGGGGGAAATATTGTTGAACGACCTTGCTGGAGCTAATGATCGTAATTTCACGCTCGGACAAGCCGATGGCTTCCAAGCCCCGAATCGCGTGTTCAGCATCCTGTAATTTTGAGAACACACCTACGATCATTTTGGGGGAGTCTTTCATGGATTTCTTTTCCTCATGCTGCAACATCATGCACCTCGTTGAAAGTGGTTTGTATGTTCTCATACCCAAACGGCAATTCGTATGCCGGGCATTCCCAAAGTAATAGTCAGGTTTATCGCGTGCAGTTCGTTCATGCTGGTTTGCAAACGACCAAGTCGGTGGCCATGCGCTTCCTATCGCATGCACAACCCCTTCATGTAAGCGAAAAAAGGGGGAAATCTTGGTCAATTCTGAATTGGCATACTGATTGCACTCTTCAATTTCGTCGAGACGACCGAGCAGACTCGAACGTCTGAGGCCGCGATTGCTAAACCATGCGGCGTCTCCAAATATCATTTTCCGAAAGTTGAGGTGTGAGATGTTGAGTTGGGCGCTTACGTTTTTGATCGTCGCATTGATTGCCGCAGCCCTCGGTTTCGGGGGTGTCGCTGGAGCGGCGACGGGTATTGCCAAAATCTTGTTCTTCGTCTTTTTAGTCCTGTTCCTGATCAGTCTCGTGGTTCCGCGCCTGCGGGGTTCCGTCTGACGCAAGATCACCGCTTGAAATACGGAAGAGGCCAACTCCGTCGCTAGAACTCATGAGACTAGCGGCGGTTTTTTTGTACCCATTCAATCCAACAAAGCTTTTAAGATTTGAGGTGTATGATGAGAGCCATCATTGTTTTAGCGGTGATTTTACTGCTCATGGGTTTGGTTGGTTGGCTGACGTTTGGAAATTCTCCCGGCCGGGCCACGATTAACATTGAAACAGAAGAAATTCAACGCGACACAAAAAACGCCATCGAAAACACCGAGCGCATGATTGAATCAGGAGCGCGGGCCATCACGGGAGAAGAAGAAGTTCCACAGCAACCTGTTCCCGCCGAATCAGAACCCGTCACCACGGCTCCCACCGAAACGCCGGTGACTAGCCCGGCTGTGGCACCGTAGCCTGCTCCTCAACTCGATCAGCGATCTGCGTCGGTAAAGCGGGCTTGGGATTAAGCAGTAGCTCGTGAATGTAAGCCAGTTTTTGTACGACGGGCTCAACGATGATTTCTGGGACGAGATCAAAGATGCCCAAACAACGATTCAGTTCGTTTACAATGATCCCCAGCTTCTGATAAGCGATCACGTACTTCGTGCATTCGTCGCCAACCTTGATGAGAGGCAAAGGGATTTTTAACTCCTCCGCCATGTCGAGAACCGCGCGGATATCAAGGTACAGTGCAAACGTCTCCGCGAAATCTTCCCACGGATGAGAAGAGGCATACGCGCTAATAAAATTGATGTTCCAATCAGCCTGCGGACCCTGCTGGTAATACAGCTCAAGTGCCGTGGCGTAATCGGGATTGTTGTGATCGCCGAATAACGCGATGAATGACTCCTCCTGCTGATTCTGGATCAGGAGTTGCCAATAGTAGTGCGCGATCTCATGGCGGAAATGGCCAATGAGCGTACGCTGGGGTTCGTTCATATCCACGCGTAGCGTTTCGCGTTTCACATCATCGGCTTCGTCGATATTGATCGTGATCTTGCCGTCGGCATGGCCCGTGTAAACGAATTCAGCTTCCTCCCCCAGCCGATAAACACAATCCTCAGGCGCAACGTTGCCCTTAAAATCAAAGCTCAGCGCCGGGACAACGTTCTGATACGGCAGATGCAATTCGTCTAACTGGTAAATGAGTCGTCTCTTGGCTTGCTCCAGCCTCAGCCATTTTTTGCGGTTCACTTCGATGGCAAGATCAGGAATTGTATCGGTCAAAACACAGGATTGGCACAATGGCAGCTCTTCGCCAGACTCAAGGGGAAGAACAAATCGATTGCAAACATGCTCCGAGCTGTAGTTGTGACACTTCTGCATGTTTTGGCCACAATCATCGCACACAAAGTGGTCGTTCGCCTGAGCAAACGAACCGATTTGATGACAACCTTCGCACCAGCCCACCTCACGTTCACATCCAAGGCAGCGCGTATTCTCGAAGAAGAGCCGATTCCCACACTGACAGGAGAAGGTTCGCATATACGTGATGCCTTAATATTAATGGGTAGGTTCGTGGCAACGGGGTATTGCCAAGGAAATTATCCCGCAGGGATTTCATCATTCAGCCCAGGGTTAGAAAACAAGAGCCTTAGCGAGTGTTTTCTTACCCTGGGTCATGCACCAAACAAACAATCGTCCGCGGAGTAAGCTTCGGGTTCCGGCGGAGCGCCGACAAGGACGAAATTCTCCGCCCACTTTTCGGCCTCGACAACAGTCTCTTGGTACACAGCACATCTTGCTCGGCCGAGGAATATTCTTGAATCCTTACCCAGGGTAGCAACAAAATTCGCGGAACTCATTTTGCCGCAACCCTGGGCTAAACGATTTAATCCCTGACGGGATACCGGAGGCATCCACAAAGACAAGATTTCTCCATCAACCTAATCAGGACCACACATGACCCACAAATATTCTTGAAGGACCATTTGAATTGAAATTTGCCACCGCCATTGTACAAAAAAAGGGAGCCGTATCACAGAGATTGCCCTGAGCCATGGCTGGCTCAGGGCTTTGCACTGTCATACGGCTACCCATGGTTCAAGACCGACAAAGCGATTCAATTCAACACAATGCACATGCCTTTTCGTTGATTTCATTGAGTGCCAGTTCGTTCAGTTTATCGTTGGCACTCGCTTCTTCTTGAAGGATCTCGCTCAGCGTGGCGACGGCGGCTTCTTCGCCCAGCGCGCGAGCATACGCTCGGGCCGTGCCGTAGCCGGCGATCTCGTAGTGTTCCACACGTTGGGCCGCGGCGATGAGGCCGGCGTCCTTGACCTCGGGTGGCGCCTTTTCTGAGACCATCTTCGCACCTTCTTCAACCAGGCCTTGCATAGCCAAACATTTGGTTGAGCCAGGTTTCTCGCCCAAATCAGTCAGTAGCTGTTGGACGCGCTCCAACTGTGACTTTGTTTCTTTCAAATGGGCGGCAAATGCCTTTTTGAGCTTGGGCGAGTTGGCAGCTTTCTCCATTTTGGGTAATGCCACGGTCAACTGTTTTTCAGCGCTGTGCAGGTCTTTCAGTTCGTGAATGAAAAGGTCATGTAAAGTTTCTAACGAGGACATGTTAAGATTCTCCTTTGGCGGCGTGAGGGAGCAACTCATCAAATATCAGTTGCAGAATTTTATTTCGTAGAAAAAAAGCCGCCCCGCGGGTTGACCCGTGGAACGGCTATTATTGGGTGAGCTCTTGAACCATTCATTTCTTAGCGGTTCGTATTAATATCAACACTCACGCCGAAATTGCGGTCATTATCGGTCGACCATTGTTGGTTGCCGAAGTCAGGCCAATTGTCTTGGTTAAAGCCAGGGGCCTTTTCCAACTTTTCCTTGGTTGTATCCAGCGACAGGTAAGAATTTCCGTCGGCATCCTTACGACATTCAAAAGCCTTCCAGGGGACGGCCACCATTGTGTCGCCAATGCCCAGAAAACCACCCACGGAAACCGCGGCGTAGCGAATCGTGCCGTTCTCGCCGTCGAGAACCAGATCATTCACTTCGCCAATCGTGTCTTCATTGTCAGGCGTCATGACATTCAGACCAATCACTTCGCTGGCACGATGAATCTTGTTGCCAGAGGATCCCGCTTCACCGCGATAATTGGCGGTTTGCTGGTCAGCCGGCTTGGTCAGAGCGGGGTTGGCGGTTTGCTGCGCGTAATTGGTGCTCGCGCAAGTCAACACCATGGCCAGTGCGGCCAAAATTTTGGTAACAGACATTTTGATCTCCTTTGCGGCTCACAATCGAGCCTTGTCGGGTTGCTCGCCGATTGGGTCAAGGATCGGCGAAGAATAGGATGTTCCCCGTGGTACTTCTCAGGGAACTTATTTGGAAGAATCGCTTCGCAAAGTCCATGCCGAATGCACAACCACGCACTCTTTAATGCGAATTGGCAAAAAAGAGAATCCTTTTTGATGGGTTTACCTCTCCTAAGCAATCGCCGACCTGCAAACCCTCACTCTGGTTGAATCTCAACCAGATCAATCAGTGAGGAAAGCTGAGGTTCCATCACGTCCAGCTTGGTAAACGATAAGTGCCAGATTCCAGGGGCTAACCACTTGTTTCATGGCTCTTAATCTGAGCATACTATTGAAGACTCGCTTGATTGGTAATCAACCAGTTATTCGCTTCTCGAATGACTCGTAACCTCCCAGAGTCAAGCCGGGCCATTGACTTCCCTGCGATCAGTTTGGTTTCAATCACTCCAAGACAAGGGCTCCCGCATTGGTGCAGCGTCTCATTCCACTAAACAAACGGCTATTCGCGGGCTTTGGGTTGATCGTCCTGCTTTTGATTGGCAGCGCTGTCGTAAGCTATCTAAACACACAGCAGCTTCATGAAGATTCCCAGTGGGTCACTCACACCCATGAGGTCATTTCTTCCTTGCAAGAACTGCTGACGGCCGCGGTCAACGCCGAGACCGGCCAGCGGGGCTACATCATCACGGGTGAAAAGAAATATCTTGAGCCTTATGAGTCGGCGTTGATGGTCATTCACGACCACCTCGACGATCTGCAGCGCTTGACCACGGACAATGTCCGCCAGGAAGACCGTTTGACGGATATCAGATCATCCGTGGAAAATCGTTTAGCACTATTACAGAAAAACATCGCGAGACGTGACGAGGAAGGATTTGCTAGTGCTCAAGAGGGCATTCTTAGCGACCAGGGCAAAAAAGCCATGGATTTGCTGCGTGGGCAAATTGATGACATGACCCAGGAAGAACTCTCGCTACTCTACCTGCGTTCGCAAACCAGTCGCCGCAGTTTGCAAACGGCCATCACGAGCGGGATTATCTCAGCGATCCTGGGGGGACTAGCCGTCGGTTTGCTGTTTTACTTTGTTGCCCGCAACATCCGCGACATGGACCGGGCGGCGGAAATCATTCACCGCGAGCGTGAGCAACTGGAAATCACCCTTAGCAGCATTGGTGACGGGGTGATCGCCACCGATCCCCAAGGCCGCGTGACGATGCTCAATTCCATAGCCGTCGACATGACAGGCTGGACACATAAAGACGCCGCCGGTCAAGACCTCACGACCGTGTTCCATATCGTTAATGAATCCACGGGGCAAACCGTCGAAAATCCCGCTCTGCGCGCGCTTAAAGAAGGCAAGATCGTCGGCTTAGCCAATCACACGGAGTTGATCGCGCGTGACGGCAGTCGCCGCGCAATTGCAGATAGTGCCTCCCCGATTCGTGGGCTCAGCGGCGACATCCACGGAGCAGTACTGGTGTTTCGCGATGTGTCGGCGGATCGTAAGGTCGAAAATGCCTTGCGAGAAAGCGAGGCACTCAAAACAGCAATTCTCGATACCGCGCTCGACGCCATGATCACCTGCGATCACGAGGGCCGCGTGATTGAGTTCAATCCCGCCGCCGAACGAATCTTTGGCTATTCGCGTGATGCAGCGCTGGGGAAAGAATTGAGCGACTTGATCGTCCCCTTGCGGATGCGCGAGCGGCACAAAGCGGGTATGAATCGCTATCTCGAAACGGGCATTTCTTCCATCCTCGGCATGCGATTGGAACTTCCCGCCCTGCGTGCTGACGGCACGGAGTTCCCTGTCGAACTCGCCATCACGCGCATTCCCGGCGCAGGGCCAGCAAAGTTTACGGCCTATTTACGCGACATCAGCGAACGCCGCCAAGCTGAAACAGAACTCCAAGTGAGTGAAAGAAACTTCCGCAATTTGGCCGACAATATCTCTCAGTTTGCTTGGATCACTGACAAAGAGGGGTATATCTTCTGGTACAACCAGCGCTGGTTTGACTACACCGGCACGACCCTTGAGGAAATGCAAAGTTGGGGTTGGCAGGCCGTCCATCATCCCGACCACGTCGACCGTGTCACCCAAAAAATCAAGCACGCTTTTGATACCGGGGAAACTTGGGAGGACACTTTCCCCCTGCGCGGGAAGGACGGTCAATACCGCTGGTTCCTTTCGCGCGCCAGGCCCATTTACGACGAAGACGGTCAAATCGTCCGTTGGTTTGGCACGAATACCGATATCACCGAACTTCGCGAACTCGAAGAAGCCTTGATGGAGGCCGACAAGCGTAAGGATCAATTCCTCGCCACGTTAGGGCACGAGTTACGCAACCCGCTCGCGGGAATTTTGGGCGGCGTGGAGATTCTTGAATCGCCATCACACGATATGGAAGATCAACTCGAAGCGCAACGCATTATCGGCCGACAGTCGCGCTTCATGCAACGCATGATTGACGAACTGCTCGACGTGTCACGAATTGCCCGAGGCAAAGTCACTCTGAACAGGACAACTCTCGATTTGACGCAACTCCTTCGCGAAGTCTTGCAAGATTGCCGCCGCGAACTCGATGAACGGGGGCTTTCGATCAATCCTGAAATTGCTGCCGATTCCATGCCGATGCACGGCGACCGCGAACGCTTGCGGCAGGTCTTTACCAACCTGATTCACAATGCCTGCAAATTTACCGAGTCGGGGGGCACTGTCAGCGTTAGCCTTGCCAAGTCCAACGAAGAGACCTGCTTAATCCAAATCCGCGATACCGGCATAGGCATGTCGCAGGAAACGCTCGAAGATATCTTCCATCCCTTCGTGCAGGCTGATACATCACTCGAACGGGGGAGGGGAGGCCTCGGCCTAGGGCTCGCGATTGTGAAAGGGCTGGTCGAACTTCACGGCGGCCAAGTAAACGCGGAGAGCGACGGTCTCGCGCAAGGAAGCACGTTTACCGTGGAGCTGCCGCTGAGCGAACATGCGTTTGTGGAAAGCACTGAAACAACGAACCACACCGCCGCGGCAGCCGTGGGTCCATTCTCGGTGTTGGTCATCGACGACCGACGCGATGCTTCCTATCCGCTGATCAAGTTTTTGGAAAATCAGGGGCATCGCGTGCTCACTGCGTTTGATGGTCCTAGTGGTGTTGCCGAAGCTTTGCAACACGCGCCGCAGATCGTTGTTTGCGACATTGGTCTGCCTGGTTTCGATGGTTACGAAGTGGCACGGCAATTGCGCTCCAGTGCCAAATTTGACAGGTCACTCTTGATAGCAGTCACCGGCTACGGTCAACCCCAAGATAAACATGAAGCCCATGGTGCTGGCTTTGATTGCCATTTGGTCAAACCCGTCGAACGCAGCCAGTTGCTTCAAGAAATCGAGAACTGGGCCGCGCGGTCAGTGTGACCTCGCTAGGCTTTGTCTCAAAACTGCACGAGTCTCTCTCACTGAGCCGCACAGCGCTAGCCGCGGGTTCTTAATTTGGTTCTTCAGGAATTTTAGTGGGAGCCGGTTTCAAAATTGCCAAAAAGAACCGGACGCTAGCGCGTGGCGGCTGATTTTATCAGCCGCAGGGCGCTAGCCCACGGTTTTTGAAACTGCTTTTGGGTTTCTTTCGCCGTCGCGCCTCGCAACAGGTCCGCTTCATGGCCCTGAAAGGGACTCACTAAGATAGCCCTGGGCAAACGGAGGCGAGTTTTACGAGCCTGCGTGCCGCCCAGGGTTTTGGATCGAATGATCTTCATCGGCCGAGTGGAAAATGTTGTGGACCAGCGGCATGTTAGCGAGGCCGAAACCCCAGCCGCGGTTTGATTTCGTCCTCGATAGCACGCCGTTGGAACTTAAGGTTGCCACCTCACAGGAGAACTGCAAAGTAGTAGGCACACTCCGTGTGCCGCCACCGCCTTGGTGAAATCACTGCGTTTTCGCGCGTCTGCCACGGCACACGGAGTGTGCCTGCTACAATCAGGCGGACTTTGCAATTCTCCTGTGTGACCCACTAAAATCCCTGAAAAACCCAATTTTGTGGTTCACCATGCGACAGCTTGCAAGGTTCAGGACCACGGGGGTGGTTGGGACAAATACATCGCTATCTAAAACTAGGAAGTCTAGTGAAACAGGACAAAGCGATATCAGCAATATTGGCAGTGTAGTGCGATGGCGCAACATTTGCGGTCTAGCGAGGCCTTGTTCAGGGGGGGTTAGATACCAAAGTTGAAGGAGTTGCCATGTTAGTTTTGTCCCGCAAAGAAGGTGATGATATTCTGCTGCCAGAATTGGACATCGTTGTGCGCGTCTTGAAGATTCGCGGTAGGTCGGTGTCCATTGGCATCGAAGCCCCGCGCGGCATTCGCATTATTCGTAGCGAGCTCGATTCGCAGGATTATGCTGAAAAGGAAGCCAACTGGGATCGCGAATTGGCTGACGTCGCGAATTAAGTTTCTTGTTTGCTATCAGTGGTTTTCACGGCAAACAGATCCGTGTGATGGTGTTCAATCACACGGGCAACCGACCAACAGGCAAGTGCCCAGGCTGCGCCCGCCGCCCACCCAGCGAGCACGTCAGTGGGCCAGTGGACTCCCAGATAAACGCGGCTCATCCCCACCAAAATACTAAGCCCCACTCCCATTCCTAAAAAGAACATTCTGAGTCGACGTTGTTTTTCCACTTGGGCCAAGACAGCCCCGAGTGTGAGATAAGTCGTGGCAGCCATCATCGAGTGACCACTCGGAAAACTTTTGGTCAAAACAATCGATCCGTGTGGGACGAGATCGGGGCGGGGCCGATCAAACACCGACTTCAGCACCGTGCTCAAGACGATGCCCCCCACAACCGCCACCAAGACCAACATCGCGGTCTGACGCCGGTCGCGAATCCACAAGAACACGACGACCGAAATGGTGAGCATCGTCAGGATTCCATAGCCTCCCAAAGCGGTGAAGTCGCGCATCAACTCTTCAAACCACTTCGGTCCCAAAGGATCGGCTTTGTCAGCGGGATTTCGCAGCGCGAGGATCGTCCATTCATCGATCTCGCGTGATTCACCGTCCGTGACAAAATCCGCCAACTCGACAAACGCCCAAACACCCCCCGCGCTCAAAATCAATAAAATGAGTAGCACCGGTTCCCGCGTGATCGAATCAAGAAGTCTTTTCATGGCTATTGTTATTCTTCTGAAAATCTTCCCCGACAATCACGTTCAATGCCGCCGGCAAGCAGCGAAACGAGATCGGCTGTTCGTCCACTAAGTCGCCGTCGAGCGAGAACATCAGCGGCGGGTGCGATTGCAGTGTAATCTGTTTGGCCTGCCGATACACGACCTGATCGGATTGAATGTAGTCGGAGAAAAGATAACGGGCCGAAAGATCGGCAAGATCGACCATGGTGCCCGCCTGAATAATCACGACGTCGAGCAAACCATCGTTGAGCTGAGCCCGGGGAGCGACTTCGACACGCCCCGCCGAAGTGCGCCCATTGGCCACGAGCAGGTTCCACACAGAAAACTCTTGCGGCGTGCCACCATCAAAACTGATAGTCGTCTCGAAGCTTTTCAAGTCGTTCAAAATGTTGACGGCCCCGCGCACGTAGCACAAGGCGCCCCAACGTTGCTTCATTTCGGACGTGATCGCTTCGGTGACACGATGGCTATTACCCCCCGTGGCGATATTGGCAAAGCGAGTGGTTTGCACTTGGGTATCGAGCTCGACCACGTCGAGCCGTTCTACCACGCGTCGTTCGAGTGTTTCCCAAGCCAGATCAATCTCGTTAGGAATTCCGAGCGACGCGCACCAGTCGTTGGCCGTCCCCAACGGCAGTACGCCCATCACCACGTCGTGGGGAGCCTTGGCCAAACCGTTGATCACGGAATTAATCGTCCCGTCCCCACCCGCGGCGACAATCAACTTCGTGCCACGTTCAGAGTCGATCTGCACTTTCGCTTGGGCATCCGCACCCGAAGTGGGCTCATAAATCGTCATGTCGGGATGGTCTACGAGTTTCGCACGAACTTCTTTCGCCTGATCAACCGACCCAGCGTTGGGATTCCAAATGACAAGTATGGGTTCGCTCATGCGACCCAGAGTAGGGAATATCGTGCCGCTCGATATGTGTTCAAATGAAGCATGATGCCGGACCGAGCCAGAACAACTGGTCGCTCTGGAACCATCAACTGGTCATCGAACGTCCGGATTTCCGCCAAATCAACGGCCTTGCTTTACGCCGTTTCAGGGAATGTCGTATTTTCTATAACAACCGGGGCGGCATGGTTTATGCAATCGCACAGGCGTGCATTTTCCACGCACTCTTCCCGTCCCAAGTCTTCACCCTTCGAAAGGCCCGCGATGGCAACTGTTTCTCTACCCATGAACCGTGAGTCGAAGAAAACACACGCCGTCCATGAGGGAATGGGTTGCCTGCCCCATGAGAACGGCGTGGCCTTTCGTGTCTGGGCACCCCATGCCCAGCTTGTGAGTGTCGTCGGCAATTTCAACGATTGGGATGAGAAATCCCATTTACTCCAAGCGGAAGACAACGGCCAATGGTATCTTGACGTGCCCACGGCCAAAATCGGCGACGAGTATCTCTACATCATTATTAATGGCGAGCAAAAGCTCAGCCGCATTGATCCCTATAGCCGGGAAGTTACCAATTCCGTGGGCCACTCGGTGGTCCATGATCCCGATTTCGATTGGGAGGGTGATGATTTTGATCTTGCCGCGTTCAATGAGTTGGTGATTTATGAAATGCACGTCGGCACCTTCAATCGCTCACGGCCGGACGTGCCCGGCACGTTTGATCGAGTGATTCGTAAATTAGATTATTTACGTCGCCTGGGGGTAAACTGCATTCAGCTCATGCCAACGGCGGAATTCGCTGGGGATTTGTCGTGGGGTTACAACCCGGCACATATCTTCGCGGTGGAAAGCGCTTACGGCGGCCCCGTCGGCCTCAAGGAGCTCGTGAAGCTCGCCCATCAGCATGGCATCGCGGTGATTCTCGACGTGGTTTACAACCATTTCGGCCCCAGCGATCTCGATATTTGGCAATTCGACGGCTGGAGCCAGGACGGCAAGGGGGGCATTTATTTCTACAACGATTGGCGCTCCAGCACCCCTTGGGGAGAATCTCGTCCCGATTATGGCCGCGTCGAGGTCCGCAATTATATTCACGACAACGCGCTCATGTGGCTCGAAGATTATCACATGGACGGCCTACGCTATGACATGACGCTGTTTATGCGTTCCGTCGACGGTGCCCGCGATCTCCCCGAGGGCTGGTCGCTGACCCAGTGGGTCAATCGTGAGGCACATTTCAAGTATCCACACAAAATCATGATCGCCGAGGACATGCAAAACAATGATTGGATGACCAAGCCCGCCGATTGGGGCGGAGCGGGCTTTTCCAGCCAATGGGATGCGGGCTTTGTTCACCCAATCCGCAACGTCGTCGAGCAAACCGAAGACCAATACCGCTCGATGTTCGCTGTCCGAGACGCGCTCTGCCATCGCTACAATTTCTCGGCCTTTGAGCGGGTGGTTTACAGCGAGTCGCATGACGAAGTCGCCAACGGCAAAAGCCGCGTTCCCTCGGAAATCGACCCGGAAGACCCCAAGGGCTGGTACGCCCAAAAGCGTTCCACCCTCGCGGCCTGCATGGTCTTTACGGCTCCCGGAATTCCCATGATATTTCAAGGCCAGGAATTTTTGCACGCTGGCTGGTTTGACGATTCCGACGGCATTGATTGGAGCGAAGAAAAAGATTGCCACGGCATCGTCCGCTTGTACCGCGATTTGATCCGTTTGCGGCTCAACCGCCAGGGCTATTCCGCAGGACTGACGGGGCAACGGATTGAATGTCATCACTTGAACGACGGCGACAAATTGATTGGATTCCGACGTTGGCGGGAGGGGGAAAAAGGTGACGACACCATCATCATCGCAAATTTCTCGCATCGAGAGTGGGAAGATTACCGGATCGGATTCGTGAGAGAAGGACTTTGGAAACTCCGCTTTAATAGTGACGCCGCCTACTACAGCGAAGACTTCAGCAATTTTGATTCGCATGACGTGACTGCGGAAGCCAGCCCCTACGACGGCTTAGCCGCGAGTGGGATCATTAATATTGCTCCCTACAGCGTGCTGATCTTTTCGGAAGAGAATGATTGATGCGTTTCTGGCAACGTGCCAATCTCTTATCACAATTTGCCATGCACCCGATTTTCGCCGAGTTGACGGGAACTCGACAGGAGTACAGCAATGCTTACGACAACTCAATTTTCAATTGGTGAACAACCCGGCAACGGTTCCTACCGCTGCAGTAAATGTGGCACCTATGTCGCTCGCCTACTGGGCCCCGAAGAGCAATTGCCCCCCTGCGAGAACTGCGGTTCGGCGAAAGATGTCCGCTACCAAGTGGAAGACGAAGAGGCCACCCAATCTCACGGCCCGCATTGATCTGCTGGCAAGCGTCACACCGCCTTGTCGCAGAAACGCGCAAGCTGGCTTGGTGCGATTCACCCGAAATGGCAAACTAGCGCTTTTTGGCAAAACAATGCGCTAATTTCAACCACTTAGCGATTGGCATGTTCCTTGCTTAATAGAATTCATTCGATCTCAATGTACAGATCGATTATCCCTGTTCATCACGAACATTTTTTCGCAAGGAGACATGACATGTTCAAAGCACTTTCTCTCACCACATGCCTTACCGCGGCAGGCCTGCTTGCTCAAGGCACGCAAGTTACCGCTCAGACCGGCCCCGTCCGGGAAGGCGTTCGCCGCACCGGTGAAGCCGTTGCCGATGGCACGCGAGCCGTTGTCCGCGGATCTCGCAACGTAATCGGCCGTACTGGTCAAGCGTCACGTAATATTGTGCCATCAACAACTGACGCCGCCCGTGCCCAGGTGGGCCGAGCGGAGCGAAATGAATCGCAGTCTAGCATCGGAGTTGCTACTGACGCTCAGCTCAATGGTGCTCAAGCCGACGTAAACGCTCAAGCGGGCACCCAGGGTGTCCAAGCCAATGCTGATTTGGATGCCAATCAACAACAATTGAACGCCGATGGTCAGATTCAAGAAAACCCGCAGGGAAATCTGAACGATTCCAACATCGCGAATGACCCCAATAGCTCCAATCGCTACGAATCAGGATACCGTGGTGCCAACGATCAGAACATGAACGCTGACCAAAACGCCAATGCGGCAGGCATGCAACAGCAAGCTGGCCAAGTGGATTACAACGGTCAGATGTACAATGTGCGCCACAACAGCCAGGGTCGCGAGTTCATTTGCGTCAATGGTTGCCCCGTTTATCTCGATAGCCAAGCGAGCGATTCCCAATCGCGCGAAGCGTACAAGATGAGCGACGATTCCATGCAAAATGGCGCTGCTCAGGGTGACCAACGCTTTGATGGCCAGCAAGAGTATCAAGGAAATCAGCGGAACACTTATCGCTCGCAGGGTGATAACAGTTCCGTCTTGGCTCCTCCCGTTCCTGTGCGGACAGATGCTAATGCCAGCGCAAACGCAAGTCCTAGCTTAAACGCCGACACTGACATCAACGCCGAGCAAAATCAGGCATTGAATGATTCCGCCGATATCGACGCCGGAGTTGATGCCAATTCTGATTTGGATATTGACGACAACGACGCAGACTCCAACATTGCTGCCGACACCGATGTTGATGCGAATATACAAAACGAGGATTCGAATGCCAACGAATCTGAGAATGATTCTGACAACTAACTCGCTACAGTATCGGCATGAATAGCAATCTGATCGGGTCCATCTTCGGGTGGACCCGATTTTTATACTTGGTTAATTCTTCCGTTCAACATCAGGTTTTACTGTCGCTGGCTTGCCATCCTGCGAACGGAACATGACCCAACCGTCGATCATTTCCACGTTCATCGGCAACACGCCTTGCTTGCCAGTCAGATCAAGCCCCGGGATTTCAATCTCCGGAAGTTGCTCCGAGATCCAGGCCCCCGCATCATCAATCATTTCCGGTATTTCACCATCTGGCTGGGCAATGAGGGCCGTCTGAAACCACTACTCCGTATCGCTGGGATCGCGACCTTCGACGGGGCATATTTTTGCAAGCGGCGAACCATCCCCGCCGGCAAAACTGATGTTGATGCAGTTCGAGCTTGTCGAAAACTGCACGCCCACGTCGTCGAGCTTGGGTAACAAGAACGACATCATCGGTCGACTTTCCACCCGCGCATTCAGCTTCGCTATTTGCCCATCAACAACTCGATCCACGTCGGCCAGCACCTGTCGATCCGTATCTCGCCCACTGATTCGTTCAGCGGTCGAGTTGCATTCGCAAACGCGACGGCTAGCGACTTTTCTGACGATCCGCCCGCGCAAACCGGGCAAACTTGAACCCGTTCCCATGGGCGTGATCTGAGTGTCGCTTTCAATGGTTGCCGGTGTCGTGACAAATTCTTCACCATTAAAACGGACGATCTTTTGACAAGTCCACGTAGTCACGGCGCGCGAATGAATGATCGCCGGACCATTACGCCCCACGGTCCGCGACTTCGTGGAACCCGTGATCCGCACATAAAACGCGGCATCATCGCGATCAGGTTTCGTATCGACATCAGCGCGGCCCTGCGTGTGAGCAGTCCCCGTCGCTCGCGTTCCCAGCACCACGCGGCTCACAGCCGTGTGCTTATTGATGTCACGGGCAAACAGCTCTTCCAGATACCGCTCGGAAACGCGCAAGATCGTCACTCCCCGCAACGCTGCCGCCTTACCGGCGGGGAGAGAAACCTCTGCCGGTGGATTTTTCTCGTCGGTACTCGGTTCCCCCTCCTGGGCATGGAGCTGTAACTCGAACGACCCATTTGGCAGTAACGAGACCAACAGCAACCCCAATAGTATCTGCCTCATCGGAATAACTCCAGAAAATCGAGTGACGTGTCGGAAAAAGAGCGTGGTGTTCCAAATAAGCGAATTGGCAAGTGCCGTGCCGCGAAGCGCAAAATTGGCGAGAACTTGCTGGTAATTGTGTAAACCACTCACCAGGCGTGCGGACTGGCACACGGGATGCACATCCTTTTGTATGAATAAAAGCTTCTGCATGCACTAAAAAATGTGAAGAATCGTGGCTAATAAGGAATTACTATCAGAGGTGTGCTATGAAAATATCACAAAATAATCGCAAAAGTCTTGACCTTCCCTACACAACAGCAAACGAGACTGCCAATTGGTCCGAACACGAACATGTGGCTGAAACTGTCAACCAAGAGGCACGGCATTTGGTGCAAATGGCTGGATCACCAGAACTTGCCAAACAAGCCATCGATTCCGTGGAAGATAGCAACCACACAATGCCCATGGCAGCCAAAGAAGAACTCGCGCGAGATTTGGGCTACCCCAACTCCAGGGTCATGCTCGAGCAAACCGAAATCGTCAACTTGCCCAGTGGTTCCTTCGTCTATTTGACAACCGACTCGGATGGCTTCTGGGTCGCTTGGAGCGACAAACCCTACTACGACCTGCAACGCTTCGAGAGCAGGCAGCAAGCCTTGACCTCCTTGCGTGAAGATGCGGAATTCATTTCTTTGCAAAGTTAAGTTTGAGAGAGAACCGGACGCTAGCGCGTGGCGGCTGATTCAATCAGCCGCCGGGTATCCTCTGGGTGGCTAGCCCCGGTTTTTGAAATTTTATCAGCCGCAGGGCGCTAGCCCCCGGTTTTTTGAAACTGTCTGTTGTGTTCTACTCTCAGTTTTCTTCGCGTGCTCGGCGGTTCAAACATCCGACTTAGCAGTTTTCCTGGCACTTTCTCGCCAGCCCTGGATTTTTGGTCCTTCTCTGGGCAGAATGGGGGGGCTTCTCATAGACTTTTTCCCACTTAACGGAAACCACACAGCACAATGATTCGCCATTCCACCTTAATTATCTCTTGTCTACTGATTGTCCTTGCCATTCCCACCCCTGCACGGGCCCAAGCCACGCATGACCTGCCAGACTTCTCGGCCCACGCCGCGCAAGCAAAGCTCGTCCTCGCGCGAATGTCGCTCGCCGAAAAAATCGGCCAGATGACCCAGGCGGATTTGAGCTTCCTCAAAAGCCAGGATGAAATCACCGAACTCTTTCTCGGTTCGGTCTTGAGCGGTGGCAGTTCGGATCCCAAGTCAGGCAACGATCTCGCATCGTGGACCAAAACCGTCGAAGATTGCCAGGCTGCCGCGCTCGCCACGCCGCTCAAAATTCCACTCGTCTACGGCATCGACGCGGTCCACGGCCACAACAATCTCCTCGACGCGGTTATCTTCCCGCACAATATCGGCCTCGGCTGCACGCGCAATCCTGATCTCGTCCGCGAAGTCAGCCGCATCACAGCGCTCGAAGTTCGCGCGAGTGCGATCAACTGGACCTTCGCCCCCTGCATCACCGTGCCGCGCGACATTCGCTGGGGTCGCACCTACGAAGGCTTCTCCGAAGACCCTGAATTGTCCGGCGAACTCGGCGCGGCAGCGGTCATGGGTTTGCAAGGTCACGATCTCAGCGATCCCACACGAGTTCTCGCCTGCGCCAAACACTTCGTTGCCGACGGTGGCACCAAGGCCGAAGTCCGCTTGGCCAATTGGGAAGGCTTCGGCGACGAAAAGCGTTTGCGGCTCGATCAAGGCGACGTGCAAATTGACGAAACCACGCTCCGCAACATTCATCTCGCTCCGTACCTCCCTTCGATTGCCGCCGGCGTGGGCACAATCATGCCCTCCTACAGCAGTTGGAATGGCGTGAAATGCTCCGCCAGCAAGGAATTGCTCACCGACATCTTGAAAGATGAACTGGGTTTTGCCGGATTTTTAATTTCTGATTACAACGCGATCGATCAAATCACCAAGGATTACAAGGAAGCCATCAAAATCTCGACCAACGCCGGCATGGACATGTTCATGGTCCCGGAAAAGTACCGCGAATTCATCAAGCTCCTCACCGAGTTGGTCAACGCAGGCGAAGTTTCCATGGATCGCATCGACGATGCCGTCGTCCGCATTCTCCAAGTCAAAGCCGCGCTGGGGTTGCTCGATCCCGGCGTCAAACTGACCGCCGACAAGGCCCTGCAAGAAAAATTCGGTTCGCCCGCCCATCGTGAAGTCGCGCGGCAAGCGGTGCGCGAATCGCTCGTGCTCTTGAAAAACGAAAACAAGGTGCTGCCGATCTCGCCACAGGCCAAACGGATTCACGTCGTGGGGGTGGCTGCCGATGACATCGGCATTCAATGCGGCGGCTGGACCGTCGAGTGGCAAGGCGAAGCCGGCCCCGTCACCACCGGCGGCACAACATTACTCACGGCCTTGCGCGAAGCTCTCGGCGAGAAAGCGGAAATCACTTTTGCGGCCGAGGGTGCCGACGCCGAGGGTGCCGACGTGGCGATTGCCGTCGTGGGTGAAATGCCCTATGCCGAAGGCACGGGCGATAATGAGCATTTGCAGCTTCCCAAGGCCGACCAACAAACGCTCGCCAATCTCAAAAAATCGGGCGTGCCCACGGTGGTCGTGTTGTACTCCGGTCGTCCCCTGGCAATCGCCAACGTAATCGAACAGTCCGACGCCTTCATCGCCGCCTGGCTCCCCGGCACCGAAGGCGCGGGCCTCGTCGACGTACTCGTGGGCAAACACGCCCCCACCGGCAAACTCTCCTTCACCTGGCCCCGCTCGGCCAAACAAGAACCGATCAACATCGGCGACACCAACTACGACCCCCTCTTCCCCTTCGCCTTCGGCCTCACCTACGAAAAATAAACCCCCTCGTCCCCACGATCCAGAGTAACACGACTCTCCGAGTCGTAATTGATGAACTCGTAAATTACGACTTACTAGGCTTTGTCTCAAAACTGCACGAGTATCTCTCACTGAGCCGCACGGCGCTAGCCGCGGGTTCTTCATTTTTAGGACGCACCCCCAAGAACCCGACGCTAGCGCGTTGCGGCTCAGGTTTTGAGACAAAGCCTAATTAGGTTCTTCAGGAGATTTCGTGGGTTGATTCATGGATCAAAGTTGCTGCTTGGATCATTGCGGCATATAAAAACCGCCCTGCAAGGGCAAAACTAGGACAGCCCAGCGGCTGTGTTGTTTGTCAATGATTTTTTAGCAGGCATGGAGGTCTCTCCAGGGAGTATTGTTCCTGATCATGGTGTTAAGAATC
>JAWXAV010000041.1:0-10965 GCA_034439695.1 Bythopirellula sp.
CTCGATACGAAGACCATTGACGCCGAGCAGAAGTCCGCGTGATATTGTGAACGTCGGTGGAACCGGCTTTTCAACTAACGGAGGGACATTCTCCGAAGGAACGTGTAGGAGATAAAACTGACTACACCCGAGGCAAGCGCTATTTCGCTGCCGTAGAGCGAGCTTACCGAGATATTGGTTTTAGTCCGCCTGATGTTCAACGATTGTGGGTATGTTGGCAACTGCCTAAAGCAGAGGGTTTTGACGAATGACTTCGTTCATACTGTCAGGAGCGAGGAATCAGCAATCGGCCCATTAAATTGATCAGTTTTCGAGATGTAATTATTCCCGAGCTCAAGAAGTGGGTTAGCACAGCCAACTACGGTGACGACGCCCTAAGAACTTTGAGTTTACTTCGTCAAAGAGATAGGCAGGGGCGCGCAGAGCGCGAACGGAAAAGGCAATCTCGACTTAACGACGATTGATGCCCCAAACAAGAAAAGTAAGTGGGCGACACAAGACTCGAACTTGTGACCTCTACGGTGTGAAACTACTCTGGCTAAATCGCAATAACGCCTAAACCGCGACAAATACCATTGAGCCACAATTTTTGAGTATTGCAAGGCTTGTTATTCCTTGGCAGATCTCGGCGGTATTCTCGAGTAGGACGGTAGGGGTGCGAGTAGCAGGAAGTAGAAATACCTGGGTTCAATAATGAAGAAATAGCTAAAGAGTAAAGGTGCGATTTGAGTGCGACAAGCACGAATCTTGGATTCTCGCTGCAAGTGTCGGCCAGGTGAAGAGGACAGGTTTGGAGGCAGAGCAAGCATGATACTTGGATTGGTTTGTGTTGTTCATCAACAACCGAACACTCCGCCATTGATATCGAGAGTCGCTCCTGTGATGAAACCGTCATATTCACCCGCGAGATACGCCACGGCTCTGGCGACATCGGATGGATTTCCGGCACGGCCCAGGGGTATACCAGCGATCGTGGCTGCCGCGGATTCTGGCGTGGTATGTGTTGCATGAAATGCGGTCCCAAGAATCAAACCGGGGGCGACGGCATTCACTCGAATGCCGCAAGGACCGAGTTCTTTTGCCAGCGACCTTGTCCAAGTGAGAACGGCACCTTTGGCCGTGGAGTAGGCCAGCGAGCCCGCGTGTCCTCCCATGCGACCTGCGAGTGACGCAACATTCACGACGCTGGAATTCTCTCTGGCTTTCAGAAAAGGCAAGGCTTGGCGAGTCACGAACATCATGCTGGTGACATTCACATCCATGACTTGCTGCCAAAACGCGAGGTCAACGTCGCCAAGCTGACGGCGGGCAATGATATCGCCGGCATTGTTGACTAAAATATCCAGGCCATCCAAGAAATCGACGGCCGCGCTCACCATCGCGAAGACTTCTGACTCGCTGGTCAAATCAGCAGCAAAGCACTCGACTCGTGCGCCCGCCGGTGCTACTCGCTTGAGCTGCTGGCAGCCTTCAGCACTTGAGTGGTAATGGATTGCCAGATCGCAACCTTGTCGCAGTAACTCTTCGGCAATGGCCCGCCCCAGCCCCTGACCGCCGCCTGTAACGAGTGCTTTTTTCGATTTCAGTCGCGACATCGCGTTACACCTCTTCATTCGGGACTTGAAATTCGGCGAGAGGCTCTAACGGACCCATGACAAAGAGAACCAAAGCCGCTGCGATCAACGGCATGATGCCGTAGGCCATGAAAACCAATCCGTAGCCATATTGATCAATCATTCTGCCACTCAACCAACTAAAAATCATGCCGCCGAATCCGGAACCCATACTTGCGAGTCCCCACACCGAGGCGACCATGTTCTTGGGAACAACGTCGGGCGGAAAGGCCAACGCGTTGCTATTGCAACCGGTATAGCCAAATGTTGCCACGGAGATCAACGCGATGGAGATCCATGCATTCGAGACAAGGACGGCTGGTATCGCGGAAGTCATGAGCAACGCGAACAGTCCAAAGACTGTTTTTCGTGCCAAGGAAGTGGGCATGCCGCGACGTATTAATCGTCCAGTAAGCCATCCCCCCACGATGTTTCCCAAGTCCGCCGTGACAAAAGGAATCCAGGCGGTCATACCAATTTCGGCGAGGTCAAAGCCACGTACACTTTTGAGGTATTGAGGAAACCAGAAAATATAAAAATACCAAACCGGGTCGAGAAAAACCTTGGCCAGTGTGAGCGTGCCGAGAAACCTTGTGCGCATCAGGCGCCACGGAGTGGCCGGTCGCTGGGCCATCCCAGCGTGTGCCGATTGTGGGGTGTAATACACGAGCCACCAGGCGATGAGCCATACATAGCCCGCCAAGCCGACCAACACGAAGGCCGTTTGCCAATTCCACGTCAGAACAAGCCAAGTGACGAGCGGCGGTGCCACAATCGCGCCGATGGCGGCCCCGCTGTTAAAAATTCCGGCTGCCAGGGCACGTTCGCGGGCTGGAAACCATTCTGAAACGAGCTTCACGCCAGCCGGCCAGTTGCCTGCCTCTCCCATGCCCAAGAGAAAGCGAAAGCCGGCGAGAGACCAGGGGCCGATCGCGAAAGCATGCAGGATACCGGCGGTCGACCACCAAGCCATGCAGAGCGCATAGCCCACTCGCGTCCCCAGTCGATCGAGCATCGGTCCCGACAATCCATTGGAAATCGTGTAAGCCAACATAAATGCCGAAAGAATGTAACCGTAGGACTCGTTGCTCATCCCGAATTCTTCACGGAGAGCAGGGGCGACGACGGAGAGAGTTTGGCGATCGAGATAGTTGATGACCGTCGCCGCGAAGGCAAAACTGATCATCACCCAGCGCAGACGGATCGCAGGTTCCGTCTGTGACAACGACGCGGCAAGAGGTCGAGAACTAGTTTCAGGGGACATGGTGGTTTCCTCCCGCTGAAACCTCGCTATTCCGGCAAGGGTTTGTTTTTGGTTTCAGGGCCAAACCAGATGATGAGCAGGCCGAGTAGATAAATGACCGACAATGTCGCCCCCGCTTTGGGAAAGGCTTCAATCTCGATGCGATCTGCGGAGATTCCCGCGGCAAAATAGGCCGTCAAAGTCGCGGTTTGGAGCGATCCCAGCGCGGACAGCACGCGCCCGAAATTGTAGGCGAAGCCTTGAGAAGTCGCGCGAATCTTTGTGGGGAAGAGCTCCGGAAGATACAAAGGGAACCAACCATAAAACGCGGCCGTAATCCCTCCGGCAACGAAAACCGAAATCAGCAGCTTTGAGCCAAAGGCGTCGTTGGCTTGATACATGTAGATCAAGGAAAGACAGGAACCCACGCACAGCAAGGCGTAGGTGATTCTCCTGCCGAGCCAGCCTCCCATGAGTGCCGCGACCATTGTGCCCAGAATAGCTCCCGAGGAGGAAGCGATTTGCGTCCACTCCTTCGCATGAACAGGCCCTTGTTCGGCAGGCAGGTTTGCCGCCAGGGCAATCGCCCATTTGGGTGCCCATTGCAAGGAGCCCCAGGTGCCGAGCAGCGGAATGCCAGCCAGACAAGCCGCGAATAGCATTAAGCGGAGGTTGCGATAGGCATCGCCGCGCGGAAGACTTCCCGCCTGTTCCGCACGAAAAAGGTACCGCATGACTGGATAGATGTAACCGATTAATGCTACGGCAAGTCCGGTGAACGTCACGAGTAACCGAATCGTCACCGCGGTGGTCGACAAATCTGATTCAGCAGCAGAAAAAAAGGCGGTGCGAAAAAACGGCGACCAAACCGTGACCACCGAAATTGCTCCCAACGCCCCAATCACAACTCCTAGCAAATCTCGGGTTGCCCAGTGGGAGGTCGCCCCTTGCTTTTGTACCGATTCCCATTTGTGTGATTCCGGCACGAACAAGCGGATAAAGAACACCAATAGCGCCGGCAGCGCACCGGCGATCATCATCAGCCGCCAGCCATCGTTGTGCAGCAAGTAGTCAACGGTACTTTTAGGGGTACCAAGAGAACTCAGTATCTCGCCAATGCCTTGGATAAAGTTCACGAGCACGAGGCTCAATAATCCAACTAAGAGCATGCCGACGTTGGCGGCGGCGCCGATCAAGCCGGCGAGTATCACGCGAGATTTGTCGGGCCAGATTTCCGTCACTAGCGCGACGCCCAGGGCCCACTCGCCTCCCATTCCCAAGGACGCGATAAATCGCAGAACCGCGATGTGCCAAGCCTCACTCGCAAATCCGCAAAATCCTGTAAAAATTGCGTAGGTGAAAATGCTGAGCGACATGGCCCTCACGCGACCGATGCGATCTCCCAGCCAGCCAAAGACAACTCCTCCCGTTGCCGCGCCCACGAGAAAGACGGACATAATTACGCCAAACCACTCGGCCTTGAGAGTGGGGTTCTCAATCAATTGAGCGGCAAGCAGATCGTCGAGCGCGCTGGGCCCCACCAAGGGGAACATGCCGATTTCAAAGCCGTCGAACATCCATCCCAAAAAGGCGGCCAGCAGGGCCATCCATTTGCCCCGCGTATCGGAAACGACTTCCAATGGTTGCGTCATAACGCTGCCTGCCGAGGCCTTGGGCCATCGTGCTTTTTCAAGTTGAGAGTAACTCTTTCAGAGTGTTGAGATCCGTCTTGAGTGCCTGGAGATTCTCTTCAGTACTGCCCTGAGGAAGATACTCGACATGAACGGATATCGGCCCGTCAAAGCCTGATTCTTCCATGAGACTAAAGAACTTCGGATCGACTCTCCCTTTTCCCAAAGGAGCGTGTTGGGATTTCTGCCCGTCCCACACGTAGTCCTTCACGGACACAGCCGAAATATGTGGCTCCATCAGATTATAAAGTTGCGGCCACGCTTCGCCGGCTTCAACAGCAGCGTGGCGAATGTCAAAGACACAACCAATTTCTGACACGGGGTAATCCTTGATGAGACTATGCAAATCCCACAATGTCGCGCCAAAGAAATCAGCTCCACAATGATTCTGATAGACCGCCGCGATGCCGAGATCGCGATTCATGGCAGCTATCTCCTGGATCGTGGGTTGCAACTCCGCAAGTTGTTTCAGAATCGGCTGCTTTAGGTCATAGCGATAGAATCCCAGCCGATACCGGGGGATTTGCAACTCCGCAGCGGTTTGTAGAAGCTTCTGAGCATGGGGTTGATCGGCGCGAAGAATATCCGTGGTTAGGATCGTGATCTCCAAATCTCGCTTGGCAAGCGCTTCTTGAAGTTTCGGCAGTTCATCAGCCGCCACGGAAGGATGAATATAGCCTTCCTTTTCCCGAGCCGTGACTTCGACGCCATCATATCCCGCAGCGGCAATTGCGTCGGCGAGTTGCTCATAGTCAAGTTTCTGCAAGAACTTCACGAAGGCACAGATCTTGTGCTTGGGTCTTACCGCATCCGCCGCGAAGAGTCTGCCAGGAACCGTGGTGGCAGCCGCGGCCAACATCAATTCGATACCAAACTGGCGGCGGGAGGGATGTGATAAACGCTCATCAATTTGCATTGTTCATGGCCTCCAGCCATCACGGCTTAAAAAAGTACTCACTCTGCTGTCAGCTTTTCTTGGTAGGCAGCGGTGAGAAACATCGAGTGATCGTAACCAGGATAAATAACTAAGAATTTATCCGAAACTTTCAGCCAACCTGGCTCTTGATAGCGTGAAGAAAGCAACCGCAAGAATTGGTTGACGAGTGGAGAGATTTGGTAGTCGCTAATTTGCTCATGGGGCCATTCCGTGGACCCTGTCACGTAAGGCAGCAGATACTCCGCAGCCACCGACATCCCTTTCCCATCCTGATCGCGATATTGCCAAAGATCGTAATCCAAAGCTTCGCCCATGCGCGCAACGGTGCCGAGCGCATGGAAGTTGAAAATGCTGTAGTGGAATGAATTTGTCCTCGCGAGTTCTTCCGGCTGAGTTCCGTCAACCATGATTTGGTTGGAAATCAATTTGGTGCGGACATGATTCAATATTTCTCGAGCAAGTTCTTGCTCATCTAAATACAAGGCGATTCTCAGCGCCTGAGCCTGATACCAGCTGCCGTGATTGTTGTTTGCCTGGCTTTCCTTTTGGCCATGATCGCTGGTTTGCAGCCATCGGAGAAATTGCGTAAACCACTGCTTTAAACCGTTCTCGAACTCCGCGCTGTATGCAGGAGACGCTTTGAGCAACTCAAGGGACTCAATGACAAAAATAAAATCTCTTGTATCGATGACCCCTGAATTCTTGCCATGATTGCGGCCCAGGACCGCCTGGGCATATTCGAGGTGAGGATTCATGCGTGTTTCTGGGTTCAGAAACCAATCGCTTATGAGATGAATCGCATGTTCCGCGTACTTCTCGTCCTCAAAGACGAAATACGCAAGCGACAAGGCTTCGACATCTTTGGTAAACGCATTAAAGTGATCCTTATCGCCGAGACTTTTCTGCGCTTTATTGGTCTGGCCGTCGCGCCGAATAAATGGCAGGCCATCCTGCTTGGTCGGATCAGGCCACCAATACGCACCAAAGCTCGTGTAATCGTGTTTGTCGCCACTGGGTGGGAGATATTCGTTGTAAGTCACGGAATAAGACCTGTTGTTTAGGGCCTTGTCAGCTTCCGTCTGCAGCATTTTCGCCGCGCGCTTGAGTGCTGGCGTTGGATTACTTAAAGCGGCTTTGGCGTCTGACAATTGATCCCATTCCCAGATGTAGAGTTGAGGCTCAGCGTCCGCCTTAAGCTCGTTCAGAATGCCAAACACAAAGAAAAATAGCGTCGCTATGAGCAATGACCGAAGCATAATATCCTGCCGTCGTTTCTCTATGTTAAACTGTCACGAAACTTCCGAACTTCACAACAGGAGAACCAAGCTCTCGGTGAATCTCATCGATTCGATATCCAAAGCCTGAACCATGTACCGAACGCAGATTGAGCTTGCCATCTCGACGTTGATAGAGACCGGGATGCACCTGGGCCTCGGGTAGCGACGCCTGGGGATAAAACTGCATGGCGTTCGACTCCACGCCCATCAGCGTACCTGCATGGGCGGCCAGCAAGACGTGCGGAATCTGGGCCAACATGGGATTGGTCAGGTCTTGAACCATGACGCTCATGTCGTGGGCTTTTGCCCAACAGAGCGTCAGAATCGCACCTGTCTGAGTCTTACATGTTTTCAGTGCCACACCCGTCCAGCCAAGCTCCCGGCCAAGCCTTACCAACTGCCAATTATGGGCGCTTTCGTCCATTAAAAGCGGCTTACGTCTGGAGACACTAGTGACATCAATTTTGTTGGCCTCAAGATCGTAAGGAAATGGTTGCTCAACATAGAGAATGGCATCAAAGACAGTGGGATGTTCGAGCGCCAAACGATCCAAGATCGAATTCACATAATCAGGTTCCAAGACAGTGCAATTGAAATCGGCGGTCAACGTATAGCGACCGTGTCGCTCGGCGATGCGACTTACATCGATGAGCCGATTAAAATCCCAATTCGAGTCGTTGCCGCGCAGCTTGACTTTGAAACAACGGACCCCATCCTGACGAATCCAATCTTCAAGCAGGATTGGCACGCCATCTTGGGAATGGAAACCGTTCATTTGCGCGGTGTCGAGTGGGTCCAAACCTCCCACCAAATGCCAGACGGCAAGCTCTTCAGGAACATCAGAAACAAGAAAATCTGCGGGAAATTTTCCCTCGAATTTCACTTGCTCAGCGTCGACCGACTCCAAATAGTGCGAGAGATCATGATTCATGAACTCGGAGGTGTAGCATTCATAGATCGGTTTCTGGTGCAGATTTCCGTAGGCGTCATGCAAAGCAAGATCGAATGCCGAGCAACTAACTAATCCGGCCAACAGGGGAATACGTTCCTCGGGGGTACAGTCGCGGTTAAAACCGGCCAAGAGTGTTGGCAAGACATTGAGCTGAAACTCATAGCCGATCTCCAAGGGATGGCCGTAACTGGGAAAACTCGACCAAGCCGAGGCTAATTGCTCGCAAAAGTCTCGCAAGGCAAGGTCGCGGGTCCGATGAGAAATCGTACTTGGCCAAACCCAAGGCACACTCAAGGGAGTTTCGCCCCAACCAACTGCTTTTCGACCCAAACGGTCTTCAACCATCACTCGCGCACGCGCACAGGTCACGGAGCTCAGTGTTTCCGAACCAAATTTCAGCGGCATCCGCGTGGTGACTGGCAGAAAGTAAAGTTCCACGCCACAAACGGCGATGTCGGTCTGTTTACCGATCGCTGCAAGCTTTTCAAGGGTTTGTGGTGCGTTTGGCGGGGTCATGGTGTTTATCAGAACGTGCTAAGGTGCTCGGAGTTGTTTTAGGAAACCACGGTTAATCAAGTTTCCCAAGTTTGTCGTGTCGTACGATTCAACATCGCATTGGCTTGTTCGTTGTCGACAATCCGCTCTTGAACCGGATCCCAATTCAAACTGGTTTTGAGCCGCACAGCGATATTGCCCAAGTGGCAGACCGTGGCGCTACGGTGACCGATTTCGACGGAAGCCGCCGGCTCTTGGCGGGACTTTATACAATCAATAAAGTTGCGTTGGTGATCGTCGTTGCTGATGTAAACCTCCGGCACATCAGGCCCAAATTTTGTCGACTTGAGCTTTTCAGGAATCGTCACAAAATTACGACCTTGATTCTCAATCCGCACCGAGCCTTCGGTTCCTTCAAACACACAGCGGACTTCGGGTGATCCGGTCATGCACTCCACAACCACGCCATTGTCATAAGTGCAGCGAAAATGCGTGTAGGTGGCTGCATTGAACAAACTGCCTGCGGGCAGAAAATCCGCGTAAACATGCTCGACTTTCACGGGCCCAGATTTATCCATGCCGAGGCCCCATTGGGCCATGTCCAACGAATGCGCGCCGAAATTCGTGACCTGACCACCCGCATAGTCGTAGTTGAAACGGAAGCGATAGAGACAACGATCCTTGTGAAAGGGAGCGTCGGGAGCGGGGCCAAGCCACATTTTGTAATCAAAACCGGGGGGTAGGGGTGTCGGCTCCCAACCTGGACCTGGGCCAACCATGTTGTGCCTGCCCACGTTGGCGATCACTCGCTTAACTTTGCCGATGCCACCGCTTTGGACGAGTTCGACGACTTTTTTCACGTTCGGATTGGATCGCTCGTGGCTGCCCGTTTGCAGGATGCGCTTGTGCTTCCGCACCGCCTCGATCATGGCTTGCTGATCGCCAATCGTCAGGCCGAGCGGTTTCTCGCAGTAGATATCTTTGCCAGCCTCGGCCGCCATGACCGTCATGATGCTGTGCCAGTGATCGGGAGCGGAAATCACAACGGCATCGATATCTTTGCGGTTGAGAATATCGCGAAAATCGTTGTAGGCTTCACAACCTTTGTAAGAGCCGGACTCGCTTTGCTTGGCGTAGTGCTCCTCGACTTCTTGGCGCGCGGGGTCACGGCCATAGAGTTTGTTCGCCTCTTTATAGCCATCGCTCCCCTTGTTAACGTCGCAAACGGCCAAAATCTGGCAATCCGAGTTACTCAGAAACCGTTGCATGACAGGAAGACCCTGGTTGCCGACGCCAATACAGGCCAAGGTAATGCGATTGCTGGGGGCACTCGCACCAAAAACTCGTGATGGCACAAAATAGGGAACCGCCAAAGCCGCGCCTGCCAGGGATGTTTTTAAGACTTCACGGCGAGTCACCGTTCCGCGATTTTCTTCAGAGGACATGGTTCTAATTCCTGTTTCTGAGGCACTGTTGACTTTGAACGTAGCCGCGATTCGTGCGGATACGCAGGGAAAGGGTCCAAACACTACCCAATACGAATAACGTGAAAGCACAGGGTTCTGGTACAGCCCCAACCAATGGACTCGGCGGCGGGGAAAATTCACTTTGCCAGACCAGAAAATCACGACCGTCAACGTCGCCGTCTCCATCGGCATCACCTGGTTAGGCGCGGCCGAGGGGCTTAGGCCGTAATTCAATTGCCAGATACCCAAATCCGTTCCGTCGACTTCTCCGTCTTGATTGAAGTCCGCGGCGGCATATTGGATGTCAAAGAGATCATCAAGTTCCGCTGCCGTTAAGGATTGGTCGAGATGCAAGACGAACGCGTCGAAGTCAGCGTTCTGCTCGCGCTTGCCGATGCGAAACTCCAGTGGCATGTTCACGTTGGCCGCCGAGATGACGAACGTCCCACCGACCTCCCAGTTGTAGGGGCCCAAGGTGGACAGACTCTCATTCACGGTGGGATCGACGCCCAAAGCATTGGGCACGTACATACTGTCGGTACTGCCGCTGGCACCACGCGCTCGGTAATAAGCACGATAGGTTCCGGCGGTTTGGAAATGCACGTCATACGTCGCGAGTGCGTCGTGAGTTCCCGGCAGATTGACGATTGAACCCGCAGGTGCGATCAAAGCTTCACCGCCCAAAGCATCGCCCATCGTTGTCACCGTCCACATGTCGCCGTCGCCATTGGGATCGGAAAGGGCGCTGAAGTCCTCGGCCTGTAGTGCGAAACCATCGGCGAAGAAACCTCCGCCACCGCCCGGCGATGGATCGGGGGGACCAGCGATCCAGGTAGGCCCGACGTCATCACTTTCGAGAGGTTTGCGGACAATCGTGGCGAGCGAATACTCGTCGGCACCCACGTCATATAAATCGATGCGTGCTTGGCCATCCATGTCGCCTGACACATATTGCGAATAATTCCCGACCGCGGCGTTCCGCGCGGGACTCGTCGCCCCCAGACGCCAAATGTCGTTGGGATCCAATTGCAGTTGCGGATCGATGACGGTGATACCAGCGTCGCCAGCCTTCGGCCCCAAGCTGCCCCCGAAAGCGATGTTGCCTTCCCAAGTCCAGCCGGCGCCCTCGTTGCCTTCAAAAATCGTCGGGCTGGAACTGCGAAACAAGTTGTTCGCGACGGTCACGTTTTCGGGCAGCAGCGTGCGACCACTGCTGCCGAGTCCATCGTCAAAGGTCAGCATGATTCCCGTCGTGTTGACGACGGTGTTGTGGGCGATAACCGCATCCTTC
>JAWXAV010000042.1:0-5811 GCA_034439695.1 Bythopirellula sp.
GGAACTGGCCAAGTTGCTGCCTGGAGAGCCGGTGGGCGTCTATGCGGGCACCGGGAAGAGCGGAATGTTCCGCGACGACGACTTTGCTTCCGTCGAGCGTGACGAAATCAAGAATTCCGTAAAGAAGCGGGAGATTCGTTTGGTCGTGGCCACCGACGCCGCTTGTGAAGGCTTGAACCTACAAACTCTGGGCACCCTCATTAACGTCGATCTACCTTGGAACCCGGCGCGACTCGAACAGCGATTGGGGCGCATAAAACGCTTCGGCCAGGCACGGCGAACAGTGGACATGCTCAATCTCGTCTATCACGATACTCAAGATGAAAAGGTCTATCAGGTCCTGTCGCGCCGCATGAAGGATCGCTACGACATTCTCGGTGGCCTGCCTGACACCATCGAAGACGATTGGACGGAGAGCGTCGAGAAGCTGGAGGAGATGATGGACGAATACATCCATCTTCGCCAGAAGGCCCATGACGTCTTTGAATTGCGGTATCAGGAGTCGATTGATCCCGACAAGGATCGCTGGGAGTTATGTTCAAAAGTGCTGGCGCGGCGGGATGTTGTGGACCGGCTCTCGGCGCCCTGGTGAGTGCGAAAGTGTGCGTGCGCAATGGTCGTCAGCCCAACTTAGCCTTAGCGAATCAATGGAAATTAAGCCAGTATCCGAAGTGCTCTCTCGCCGGCCTTGGTGTGCCGACGCTCGCTGCATTGGTCCCGATCATGAAGTGATCCAAACATGAATCTCTCCCACCTCCAAGTGACAAATTACCGCGGTCTGCAGGACGTCTCCATCCCGCTTTCTGGCTTTGTCTGCATCACGGGGGAGAACAACAGCGGTAAATCTAGCATTCTTCAAAGCCTATCGTTATTTCTATCTGGATCGTCTTTAAAGCCCTCGGATTATTTTGACCCAACAGGCAACATTACGATCTCAATACGTCTCTCAAATATCACACAAGAGGATCTCAATCTCCTCGCTGAAGACCACCGAGGACGGATTGCGGAGTTGGTTGTCGACCAAAGACTCACCCTTGTCCGGCAATACGGAACAGACGGAAAGGGTCAGCTCGGCTATCGTGGATCGGTTCCCAAAGAGTCACGTTTTGCCGCCGACAACGTCGCAAAGCTAGTCGCCGGGAAGAAGGGGATCCAGCTGAAGGACGCGGTGCTCAGCGAGTTTCCTGAACTCGAAGGACAGCTTAGTTCCTCCACGACGCAAGGTGGGGCAAAGGACCTCATTCAACAGGTCGCAAGCGGTCTACCTCCGGAGAAGAAGGAAGAGCGCTTCGTGTCCTTGCCTACGGGCCTTGACAAGAGCGTATTCCCGATGCTTCCGGAGCGGATCTACATCCCGGCCGTCAAGGACTTTTCTGACGATACGAAGACCGCCGAGACCAGCTCTTTTGGGAAGATTTTGGCTATCGTCATGAGAACCATTGAACCATTGCTGGCGGACGAGCAAGACCTCTTTGAGAAACTAAGCAAGAAATTGACGCGTGTAGTTGCGGCGGACGGAAGTGTGCGAGACGACAGGCTAGACGAAATCAAGAACATTGAACGCACAATTCAAGCGTACGTCCGTGAAAGCTTTGCAAACGTCAGCCTTGAAATTGAGATTCCACCACCAGAGCTGAAAAGCGTTTTGTCGACGGCCCGCATTCTCGCGGATGATGGAATGAGAGGGCCGTTGGAGCTCAAAGGAGATGGCTTACGTCGCGCAGTAGTGTTTTCAATACTTCGCGCCTATGTTGAGCTTGCGCGCGCGTCAGCGAAGGGAGATACGCCCGAAAATGAGTCAGGGCGTGGCTATCTAATGCTATTTGAGGAACCCGAACTATTTCTACACCCCGACGCACAGAGGATTCTATTTGAGGCATTAGGCGTCTTCTCGAAGAAGCACCATGTTGTCGTCACTACACATTCACCGCTATTCCTCGGTCCTGACGCAACGGCAACCTTTGTTCGCCTCTCAAAGACAAAGAAAGCGGAAGTGTCTAAACCGTTTACCAAGGCTTCTCCTGTCGAATTGACTGGGATTAGCCCACGCGATGAGTTCCAGATAATTTGTTTTGAGAACAACAATGCGGCGTTCTTCGCGAAACGGATTGTTCTTGTGGAAGGGGATAGTGACCTCATTGCCCTGCCCCACATCGCTGAGACAGTTGATGCGAGGTGGAATTGTCGATCACATTCGGTGGCCTTTGTAAGAGTCAGCGGCAAAGGAAGCATCGCGAGGTATCGTAGATTCTTCGCGCGCTTTGACGTGCCGGTCTTCGTTATCGCCGACTTGGACGCAGTCGATGACGGGTTCGACAAATTGGAAGCGACGGCCGCAGCTAAGGATTTGCGGGCCGTCCTGCTTCAAAATGTGGACGTGGCGATTGCTGGCGCAGCAACTGCAGGGGCTGCAAAGGTGGACGCTATCAAGCAGGCGCAAGCAAAGCCGGAAATTCAACAGCTGTGGGCCAACGTACGCGCCGCCAAGAAAGCTTTTGATGATGACAAGGCTAAATACACTGAGCTAGAAACGGCCGTTGATGCGTTTTTCGCTTGGGAGAAGAAAAATCTTCGGCGCGAATGTATTCGCAAGGCAGAGCAGATGGATGTTAAGGCGGCGAAGCTAGGTCTAATTTTTGAACTACGCAAGAATGGCGTTTTTGTCTTGGAGCGTGGTGCGATTGAAGACTACTACCCACCGGAAGTCACCGGCCCCGACAAGCCTTCTAAGGCTCAGGCATTTCGAAATGCATTTCGCACAAGAGAGCAACTTCTTCCCTTAAGCCCACAACAGACTTGCCCGACCACGGGGATGGTCGGCTCGGAGTTTGAATTCATCTTTTCCCGCATTTTCGCGTGACCTCCAATGCGCAAATTCAACCGACACCTCCATGCCAAAGCGAAAGCCGCCTAAGATTCAGGCTGCGGAGGTAACTTACGAACTCCATTCGCTTGGGTGGAAGGGATTTCAGAATCTGTGCGTTACCATTACCGGAGAGGTATGGGGCCAGGTGGTTCAGAGTTTCTTCGATTCACACGATGGGGGACGAGATGGGGCGTTTCACGGGGCGTGGACACCTAAAGGAGGCGAGGCGTATCAAGGCACGTTCACAGCGCAATGCAAGTTCACTGCGAAGGTCAACAAGGTACTGAAGCTTGCCGATCTAAAGGAGGAAATGGCAAAGTCGAAGCGACTAGCCTCTCGTAATCTGGCGGACAACTATTTCCTGTTCACAAACTGTCGCCTTACTGGGGCAACTGAAGAAAACCTGCGGAGAGCCTTTGAAGCAATTCCGGGCATCAAACGATTTGCCGCGTTTGGCACTGAACGCATTTCAAGAATCATCCGAGATTCACCACGACTCCGTATGCTGGTCCCGCAGATTTATGGCCTCGGCGACCTTAGCCAGATTCTTGACGAACGTGCCTATGCCCAAGCACAAGAGGTACTGAGTGCGTTGGGAGGCGATTTGGCGAAGTTCGTTGTCACGGATGCATATAGAAGGAGTGCTACGGCCCTCGTAGAACATCGCTTCGTGCTCTTGCTCGGTGAACCTGCCTGCGGAAAATCAACTATCGCGGCGGCCTTAGCAGTGGGCGCCTTGGATGAATGGGGTTGTTCAACCGTAAAAGCTCGCGACGCCGACGATTTTGCGAGGCACTGGAATCCCCGGGAACCAAACCAGTTCTTTTGGATCGATGATGCCTTCGGTCCGACACAATTCGACTGGGATAGCGCTGCCGCCTGGAATCGCACGTTTCCTCACGTTGATGCTGCGATCCGCCGGGGTGCACGCGTCTTGTTCACCTCTCGAGACTATGTTTACCGCAGAGCGCGTGAATATCTCAAAGAATCGGCTTTGCCCGTGATAAAAGAGTCACAGGTCGTGATCAACGTCCAGAATCTGACCGAAAGAGAGCGCGAGCAGATTCTCTACAACCATATCCGACTGGGCACCCAGCCGAAACAATTCAAAAGCCTGATCAAAGCGCTTCTTCCTGACGTTGCAGTTCATCAGCGGTTTAGTCCAGAAATCGCACGGCGTCTAGCAAACCCGGCATTTACAAAACGACTAAGAGTCTCGCCGGGAGGGCTAGCGGATTTTGTTGAGCACCCTCTGGAACTGCTCCTCGAAATAATTCGAACCCTTGATGCTGAAAGTCGATCCGCGCTAGCCCTCGTATTCATGCGCGCGGGAATGTTGGTAAGTCCAGTTGACATATCGACAGAAGAGCGACACGCACTAACGCTTTTGGGTGGATCGGAAGCTGGAGTTCGCGGGGCACTTAACGCGTTGAACGGAAGCTTGCTTGTCCAGGCATTCCAAAGTGGTGGCTACACATGGCGCTTCAAGCATCCGACGATTCGTGACGCGTTCGCCACGTTGGTTGCAGAGGACCGGGAGTTGATGGACATATACCTTACTGGATCGCCACTAGACAAGCTGTTCGGAGAAGTATCGTGCGGCGATGTTGGAATCGAAGGGGTGAAGGTAATTGTGCCTCTTGATCGATATGAGGTCGTGATGGCACGCATCGAATCTTTCGACACGACGAAGTGGTACAACAAGTCTGCCGTACATCGCTTTCTTTCACATCGCTGCAGCCGTGAGTTCCTGGAGCGCTTCATAGCTCGATCCCCACAGTTCATACCAAGCTTGAGCGTGGGCGCGTATCTTTATGCAAGGTCAGACGTGGATGTCATCGTGCGTCTCCATGAATTCGGCCTGCTACCAGAGCCGGAAAGGCTCCGTGCTGTTTCGACCATTCGGGAGTTGGCAACGGATGTGCCGGATTCTGGTTTCCTGCGAACAGAGATTCGCGGACTTATCACTCCACAGGAGTTGGCCGACATTCTTGAACGAGTAGAGACCACGCTATTGCCAAATCTCGATAAGCAAATCGATCAATGGCGAGATAACCACAATGGCAAAGACGATCCTGAAGACCATTTCAGTGAACTGAAGAGCGCGCTAAAAGATTACCGTGAGGAGTTTGAAGAGAACAAAAAGGCAATCACGCAGATTGACGTGGCGTTGAGGGAAATAGATAAGGTCATCGAAGAGCTACAGGCTGAACTACCTCGGGAGCCGGATACAAGCGACTTCTCTGGCCGAAGCACGCAGGCGAGCGTGGGAGATTCAGCACGCTCAGTGTTCGACGACGTAGACTTTTAGCAAGCACTATGCGATTCATCCACGCATCCGACCTCCACATCGACAGCCCATTGCGCGGCCTCGATCGCTACGAGGGTGCGCCCGTCGCGCGCCTGCGCACTGCCACGCGGGCCGCGCTGGAACGCCTGGTCGACATGGCGGTCGCCGAGCGCGTCGACTTTGTTCTCCTCGCCGGCGACATCTACGACCGCGACTGGCAGGACTTCCACACCGGGCTTTTCTTCCGCGAGCAGATGGTGCCCCTGGACCGGGCGAACATCCGCGTATTCATCGTGCAGGGCAACCACGATGCGCAAGGCGTGATCACTCGACAGTTGATTCTGCCGCCGAATGTCACGGTGTTCTCCAGTCGCACTGCGCAGGTGTTCCGAATCGATGAACTGGCGGTGGCAATCCATGGGCGTAGTTTCCCCGACCGGGCGGTAGACGAGGATCTGGTCCCCTCCTACCCGGCACCTGTCCCGGATTTTTTCAATATCGGGATGCTTCACACCAGCCTCAATGGCCGGGTGGGCCATGACACCTACGCGCCGACGGATCTCGCGACTCTTTTGGCCAAGGGCTACGATTACTGGGCACTCGGGCACGTCCACGCGCGAGAGGTAGTGTCGGAGGTGCCACGTGTCGTCTTCCC
>JAWXAV010000043.1:0-3451 GCA_034439695.1 Bythopirellula sp.
CGACCGGGCCGAGGATGCCGAGACGAAGATGATCGTGCTCGAGGATCTCACGCGGAGTGCCTTCAACGACAAGGACTACGACGACCAGTACTGGATCGTGACGTTGGAACCTGTGTTTGTCGATCTCGATATTGACAGCGACAACACGGGCTCGGTCAGTCGCTCCTCGTATGAGGACGCGATTGAGGCCGCGGATGATGCGCTGGGCGTGCTGGTCGGAAATGCACGCGAGCCAATGATTGTTGAGTTGTCAGCGGGGAGTTCTGCGACACTGGTTCTTGCAGAGGGTTCCAACAAGGTGACCTTGTGGTCGGCCGAAGAGTACGGCAGCGAGGTTATCTCAGCGGCCCAGCCGGCGATTGTGCTGCAAGCAACGCCCGGTGGATCTTCCACCACTTGGACTTTCTGGATTCACGCGAATGTGGCCAGTGATGCGACTGGCGACGTTTCATTCAAACTCATGCTGGGGGGGGACCTAGCCGACTCGGCGCTCATCGATGTTGTTCGAGTTACGGCGGCTCCCTACCGGAATCACGCCCCGGAGTTTCAGTCCGACGCAACCACAGCAGAAGACGCCTACGCGTTTTCGGTCTTTAGTAGTCATGTTGGCGTGGTCGGCAACCCAACTGCGACTGACGTCGACGGAGATGTGCTGACGTACAGCGGCGAGAGTGAGAACTTCAGGATATCTGCGGACGGGGCACTCGAAGTTCGGTCGGGAGCGCTTTTGTTGCCAGGGACCTACCAGATCCAGGCAATGGTTCAAGACCCTTTTGGCGAATTTGATCTCGCCGACATGGAAGTCGTGGTCGTTGCCCCGGACATCGGCATTAGGATCGAAGGCCTTTCGGACGCTGTCGAAGGATCGGACCTTGGCCTGTTTTGGGTGGCGCGGTCGGACGCTTCCGGCTCGCTCGACATAGTCGTCGAAGTTGCGACTGCACCGTTGACGATCCCTGCGGCCGCAGATGATTACATCATGACACTTCAGTCCGGCGCGATCGTTGGTTCGTCCTTCACGATTCATTTTAAACCTGGTCAATATGTCGCGAGTATCGTCGTGGATGCGATTGATGACGGCATCGCCGAGCTGATCGAGGACCTGTCGCTGCGAATCTCCTCGTACGCGGCCGGTGGCGCCACCGTTTCGGTGGCAGCATTTAACATGCTTGCGACAATAATGCTGGTCGATGCTCAGATCGACCCTGCAAAAGAATGGCAGCAGATCGGGAACGGACCCCACTACCGAGCGATCAGTCAAACGGCGACGCTCACAACACTCGCAATGATTACGACTGGCAACATGAGCAACTGGACATCCATCTGGCCGAGTGAAGGAAGTAAGATTAGTCGCTGGAGCGCCGACGGTGACTTCAACACTTCACCGCAGATGGGCGCGCATGCCGATGTCTCAAATTTGATCGAAGACGACGGGCCGATTGTTGTTGTTTTCGGGATAGATGGCCTTCTACCAGCCCAGAAGTTCGTCGACGGGGCGTCCAACTTCTTCCCGAAGGCCGCAGCCGAGGCCAGGACTCAAGGGAAACAAGTCATCGTTTCGCCTATTCGAATAAACGGAGTAGGCGACATTGCTGCATTGATTCAGCGAATATCTGGCGGCGGCAAGAAGCCGATTGGGCAGTTGGTTATTGCCATGCACTGGTTTCTACGTCCCGTGGCAAGGGAAGATGTTCCGGAAGTCGCCCTAAATTGGAATGACGTTGCGGAAGTAAAATTAAATTCTAATTTGCTGGCCACTGCCCAGAAGAGGATTGGCCCGGTGCGCGGCTGGTTCACCCGCAATGCCATCGTAAACGTATTCGGTTGTAACACTGCCGGTCTTGCTCAGGCTTACGCGGAGGAGTACCTGCCGCGTGGAGCTACCGCCAAGGGGACAACCGCGGTGGCATTCTGTTGGCCGAATTTTGCGGGATTTGATCAGGACGGAGATGGGACGCTTAATCTTCGGGAGACGGAGCTACGATGGAAGTCAGTGAAGGGGCTCTTGGAGGACGCACCGGAATGGCAGGCATTCGGCGCGGCACAGTAACGACCATGCGAGTGTGCTTGCTAGTGTTTGCGACCGTTCTGGCTGCCCACGGGGGAGAGTCAGACGAAGACAGATTCCTACGGCTTACGACGCAGGAAGTCGTCGAGATAGAGTGGCAGGCTTGGCGAAAAGCCCTCATTCGAGATGATGCTCGCGTGGAGGCCGCTCGGTTAACGTCACATGTGCATAGTGGCCTCATGATGCCAGGGGCTCGGTTAAAAATTAATTTTGAGATCGATGACCCTGAGGTTGTGGCTCTCTTTGAAACCGCGATGCGTGACGTTATGGTGAGGGGACTACCGCAGAGATGGTGTGTAACTGGGCCGACTTATGAGGTGGCGGCCTTGGCGCTCAAAACCCAAGACGGCATTTTCAACATCTATATCTGCGATACCGATTTTGCGGTGCTTTCGCAAGCCGGTGACGGCGTTGGCATGAAACTGCCTTTTAAATCTATGTCCCTGGCGATCCTTCTTAAGGCTGTTGCGAGCAAAAAATGCGGCGTTGAGGTGCCGGAAAGGCTGTTGCGAGAATGGAGTGGTCAAGGCTCCATCGATGCGGAAGTGAAAAGAGTCAGGGGTGTATTGAAGGCGGGAGTGCCGGTGCGGCGTCTGGATAAAGGGGACGCTCGAGCGGTTGCAGCCGACCCCGTCGAGCATGAGAAGGGGGCGCGCGGTTGGAAACTGTGGGGAGTCATAGACGATGACCCGCCTCCGACTCCAGTGTCGGCACGACTGAAAATGAGCGGCGGAGAAGATCCGGAAGTGTGTGTCTTGGTTGATGACAAGGAGGTGATGCAGCTTTTTTTCGGCTCGATGCTCGGTCTGTTGACAACTCCACCGCGAGGGAGCGACAAGCCCTTTGATTCCAAGCCGATGGGGAGGCTCGACCTAACGCTGCCGGAGGGCGTCGTGCAAATTGAGATTCATTCGGAGTGTTTCCGGCTATTGGCAGTCCCCGAGGTGCTCTTGGGGCCAAGCCGCGAGTTTCTCTTTCGCTCCCCAACGCTCGCGTATCTCGTCGATGAGTTCCGCGCCTCCGCGGGCATCGCTCGGCTCTCGGACGAGCACCGGATGGCTCTTAGCGGCGAGGCATATCTTGAGGCACGCAGGAGCGCAATGCTCGTGCGCATCGAGAAGACGGCAGCGCTACGAGGCGCCTTGGGGGAATCTAAGCCCTGGTCAAGTCCCAAGGAACGCGGTGAGTCGCCAAAATAGGATAAGGGCTCAGGTAGTAGCAGACGCTTCGTCCGAGCCTACGGGTCGGAGTGCTGAGGGGCTCGGGGAGAAAACGACAGGGAAGAAACGGGGACATTCTACTTTTGCGATTCCCGCGGTAGGCTACGTGGATGGCAAGAACCGCACGAGCATCGCAAGATGGATTCGCGTACCATGCGATCAA
>JAWXAV010000044.1:0-7176 GCA_034439695.1 Bythopirellula sp.
CCTGGGCGCTGACTTCGTCCCCCAGTCCGGCAACGGCCAAGGCGACATCGTCGGTTACAAACTTTCCACCAACCAAGCCGCCGTTCGCAGAGCCAACGGAGTAGTCGAAGATTTAGGAACCCTCGGTGGTTCTCAATCCCGCGCAACCGCCATTAGCGATGATGGTTTAGTAATAGTAGGTTGGGCTGAAAACGGCGTAGGCGCTCAAAATTCTTTTAAGTTTGAATCTGGTGTGATGAACGCACTCTTAACAACCGCAGGAAGTAATCAAGCGATTGGGCTTGATGGTCAGGGAAACATCTATATTAATCGGCAGGCTGGCTCCACCAATTCGATCCGCCGATGGAATAGCTCCACTGGTACTGTAGATCTCCTCGTAAACAACGCCCAAACTTCTGGCGTGAATTTGGATGGAACATTTGTCGGAACAGCTTTGGGAACAGCTTTTTCGAATGATGGGAACCAAGATGTGATTTTTCCGACGACGTATAATCCCGCTGCGGGCCTTTCTGATAGCGACCTAAGTGCTGGCTCGCTTTCTGGATCTGCTGCTTATTATCGTCTTGGCGATGCACTAGCGCAGACGATTCCGAACATCGCCGCGCTTAGCAATCCCTCGACCGCCACGGGGGTGAATGACCACGACCTGATTGTCGGCAACACGGCTGGCACGTCGTTCTTGTATAACCTCAACGACGAACAGCTGATCGACCTCAACGCGCAAGATGTGAGCGGCGTGGATGTGCTGTTCATCAACGAAGTGTACGGCATCACCGACGCCGATATCTTCTTCGGCAAGTACACCGATCTCGAAGGCCAGCCGCGATACTTCCGCGCTAGCTTCAACGACGTGTTCCCCCAGTTCACCCCCGGCGATTTCGACGAGGATGGCGACGTCGACGGCCGCGACTTTCTAGTTTGGCAGCGTGATCCGGGTGTCGGCGATCTTGCCGATTGGCAGGGGAACTATGGTGACGGGATGTTGGCCGCTCTGAGTGCTCTGCACGGAGGTGGGACACCTCCGGCTAACGCCGTGCCGGAACCGGGAGGAGTCGCGCTCCTGATGTTGTTATACGCCTCTCTCGCTTGGCGATACCGAGCGATTTAGCGATTTTCAATCTCACTCACCACGCTCACCACCTCACCCGCCGACAGTCGCGTACGAATCTCTTGTCCCACCTTGAGCTGATTAGCTGCCGTGACGAGTTTCCCCGTCTTCGCCTCTTGCGTCAAACTATATCCACGCCCCAACACCGCGAGCGGGCTGAGCGCATCAAGTTGACCGCTGATGGCCGCCAAACGTTGTTGTTGATCGCGCACATTCAATTTGATTACCGAGTGCAGTCGCGTTGCGAACTCATCTACGGCGCGACTTTGATTGTGCACCATGTCGAGTGGCCGGGCGAGGGCAGGGCGGCTTGCCAGCGCATCGAGCCGTTGCCGGATGTTTGCCGTTCGCAAAGTGAGCGATCGCCGCAGTCGATCATTAAAGTGCCGTAGCATCTCGCTCACGTCAGCCGACGAAGGCACCACGCGCTCAGCGGCTTCCGTTGGAGTGAGTGCCCGCACGTCGGCAACCAAGTCAGCGAGCGTTACATCGATTTCATGACCCACGGCTGAAACTATCGGCACCCGCGATTCGGCAATCGCTCGCACCACCGGTTCTTCGTTGAACGCCCACAAGTCTTCCAAACTGCCGCCGCCGCGACCCACCACCAACACGTCGAGCGCGGGTTTGATCCGATTCGCCAGCTTGATCCCCGCGGCAATTTCCTCGGCCGCGCCGGTCCCTTGGACCCGCGCGGGAAACACATACACTTCCACGCCGCTCCACCGCCGCTTAATGACTTGCAGAAAATCGTGAATCGCCGCCCCCGTGGGACTGGTGACAAAACCAATCCGGCGTGGGAACGCGGGCAGTAGCCGTTTACGATCGGCATCAAACAACCCTTCGGCGGCAAACTTTTCGCGCAGCTTCCGTAGCGCGAGTTCCAGCGCCCCGATGCCGCGTGGTTCAATCTCCGTGACGACCATCTGATAACTGCCGCGCGGCGGGTACACGTCGAGCGATCCTCGGCAGACCACTTCCAAGCCGTCATGCAGATCGAACTTGAGCCGAGTCGACGCGTTCCGCCAAATGACCGCCCGCAGTTGGGCACCGTCGTCTTTGAGCGTGAAGTAGCAGTGCCCCGACTGCGGTCGCGAGAAGTTCGAGATTTCCCCCGCCACCCACACCGACGAGAAATGACTCTCAACGACCCCCTTCAACTGGGCCGTGAATTGCGAAACGGATAACACCCGTTCGCCGAGCGCGGAATCGGTCACAAGAGTTTTGGGCATCGCAGCATTCTAACGGCTCTCCGCCTCACGCGCAAGCCGCATAGCCGCTTGCGGCTTAGCGTCCCCAACCTCACGCACTCCGTCGCCACTCTCCCCCCACGGGCATTTGCAATTGCTGCTCCACCGGCAGCGGACTCGCCATCGGCCGCACACGGCTGAGCCGCCGCTGCGCGCTGTCCCCCGCGCGTGTGCCACCTTTCTCGGCCCACAGTTCGGCTTCGAGGGTCAGCTCGTTCATCATCCGCTGAACGTGCAGCCGCGAGTCTTCGAGTCCCTCGCGCGACAAGTCAGGCGCAACTGTGATCGGCGCACCGAGCACACAGCGGATGCGTGAAAAGGGTCGCGGCATGGCAAACTGATCCCAGCTCTTCGCTCGTTTGGGAAACGACATTCCAAAGCCCATCGGCACAATTGGCATTCCTGACTTCGAGGCGAGATAGATGGCTCCTTGGGCCATTTCTCGTCGTGGTCCTTGGGGGCCGTCGGGCGTAATCGCGATGTGAGATTGCTTACCGAGCCGCCGCATTTCCATCATCGCCGCCGTCGCTCCGCGCGTGGTCGAACCGCGCACGCAATCAAAACCCATGTGTCCCGCCACGCGCGCGAGGATTTCCGCATCGCGATGCCTGCTTAGCAGCATGGCAATGTCGCAATGCCCGCGCAGGTACAGCGGCACCAAAATATACTCGTGCCAAAACAGATAAATCCGTGGCTCTGCAGTTCCAAAGCGGGGATCCATGTTCGGATCGTAGAGGTACGCTCGATAGTCGTGCGTACTCATCCAAGCGCGAATCCCTTGCGCCGCGAACAGGCCCATCACGCGTGTCGAAAACGGTACTTTGTTAGCCATTGTCGTGCATCCTTGCTGTGAGCGAAGAGCTGAGTGTCAAGAGTCCAGAGCCTGTATGTTGTCAGGCTCTGGACTCTCAGCCCTCAACTCTCGACTTTTTCTCAACCCGTCAAATCAAGCGAATTTCCACTCTCGCCCGTGGGGTCTTTCGACTGTTTTGCCGCCGAACCGGTGTCTTCGTTTATATTCTTTTCGCCCGGTTGCTCCCAAAACATCCGCCCGTCGGCATCCCGTTCCGAGGTCTCTTGATCTTCACCGGTCGTGCCGATTCCCGCGGCCATCTCGGCACTCTTGTCGCTGGTCACGCGCCGCTCACGGACCGCGCCGTCGCGCTGCGTGCGTTCGCTTTCCGCGCCGTGCGTTTGCGCCAGCGGTGACCCCGCCGCGCCCGCAATAATTCCGCCCATAGGTACCACATTCATTGGTCGGCTCCTATTGCCATCGTCCCTTACCTCCCCACCACCGGCAACGTCGGCGTCGTTCGCTCTGCTTGCCGGACATCTGGCGCGGGGGATCCCGTGTCGAGTTCCGTTTGTATCTGTTGAATCAAGTTGTTGATTCCCGGCAACGGTTGCGTGTGAATCTGCGGATTGCTGATCGTCCCCCCCACGTACATTTGCAGAAATTGCTCGCCCGTGCGATCGATCAAATTCTTCACCAGGGGGAGTCGCGCATTGTTGCGACCGATCACGCCATGGAACGCCAAATTCAACTGTTGGTCGAAATTGGTTGTTCCTTGGCCATACAGGCTCACGGCATCACCGAGGAAATCAAGCTGATTCAAGTTCACATGGCGGCCATCGATGTCAAATTTCATTTCACAGTCATGGAACGCGGTCTTGTCGGGAACGCCGCTCCGCAAGACGCTGAGCAGCCCCATCAACAGCGGCAGTTCATAGATATTCGCCTCGGTCACTTTCACTTCGCCGCTGCCCTTGAGCGCTTGCAGCGAATGGCCCTCGCCATGCAGGCTCAAGTTGGCGGCGACCTTGCCTGTAAAGGCTTGCTGGCTGTGGAATCGCTCGACCATCAATCGCGCGAGGCTCACGCCGGCAATCGTGGCGTCGGTATGGTACTTGGGCAGATCGCCAAATGTCACCCAAGTGTCGCCAGTCAACGTGCCATCGTACACCCGAGCCGTTAGGTGCTTGACGGGCACTCCCTGTTTCTCGCACGCCCACTGTCCGAGCAGGCAGCTCGATTCGTCCATCCAAATCGGTCCGCGCAGATCGGTGAATTGTGTGTCTTGGAACGTGAGGCTATCGATTTCCAATTCCCCGAAGGACTCACATCGCGCGCTGTCACTAAAACCGACCAATCGCACCGAGCCGTGGATGTTCTGCAAGTCGACGCCTGCTTGGATGTCGGTCTGATGGCAATCAATTCGCAAGTCCCATTGCGAGGTGATATCCTTGATGGGATCGGCGGGTTTCGAGAAACGGAAGTTTCCGCTATTGATCGCAAAGTTATTCCCCGTCGGGCGGAGTTGATCGACCACTTTTTGCAACTTCGGTGGCAACGCTTCGAGCAAATCCCGCCGCGCCGCGAGGCGGTCGGCCGACAGATTTTCCAGTTGCATGTGCCAACTTCCATCGGGATGGAACTCGCCGCTGCCGTTCGTGCGAATCGTTGTGCGGCTATGATTCGCCAGCACGTTGGTCATGATCACTTTACCGTCTTGGTAATTGAACGTGCCGTCCGCGATGTTCATCTGATAAGGGAAGAAGCGCGGTTCAATGCTGGTCGAATCCGCGCGCGGTTGCATCGCCACGCGGATCGACGGTTTTGCCAAGCCTGTCGAGTGGTAAATCTCCGCCACCAAATCCACCCGCCCCCGTGGCCGCACTTCAGTCCAAGCTTTCTGCACCGCAGGCGGCAACGCGTGCATCAAATCGTCATCGAGCGGCACTTCCTTCCCGACGAATTGCAACGCGAGCTCGCTCCCCGCATCAGACGGCAGCAGCGAACCTTCGCACTCAATGTTCCGCGACCCGCCGGAAACCAAATCGCGAAAGCTCCAGCGATTGTCCTCGGCTTGAATCACGCCCCGAATGCCACTCAAGGGGTAAGGAAACTTCTCGTAATTCACGCGGCAATTCACCAACTCCAACCGCATCGACGAATACGGCTTGAGCTGCCCCGGCAAGGTGCGATCAATCCGCCATCGCACATTAAACCGCCCTTCGGGGTGCATCGAGCTAATCACGCGCCGCACTTTCTCGGGCAGCGCCGCGACCATGCGGTCTTCGATCTCGACGTTCGAGCCAGTGATCTCGACCCAACCGAGCGCGCCGGGTTGGGGGTCAAAGACTTGCCCCGTGAATCGCAACGGCTGTCCGCCGCCGTGACCCACCAGATCGATGCTTACCACCGGGGGTTGCGTCGCCGTGCGAGGGGTGTAACCCAAGGTGCCCGAACCATCGCTCACGCGGTAGGGAAACTTCTCGGACTCGAATTCCAAATTGCGGCCTGAGAGCGTGGCCAGCGGCCGCCACTCTTGGCCGTCGAACGTGAGTTGCAGGTCGGCGTCGACCACGCCCGTCGGTTTGTATTTTATCCACTGATCTTGCAGGACCGGCGGGAGTGCATCGTAGAGCTTCTGATCGAGCGAAAAATTTTCCGCCCGCGCCGACAAGCTCAAGGGCGCGGTCGCCTGCCAACCACGACGTTCCATCTGCAAGGCCAGCCCGCTCGAACCGCAATTGCAGCGCAGTCCATCGATGAATGTGGACTCGCCTTGAATGCGGATTTCACAAGAAAGATCGGTCAGCGCACGGGGCAATCGGGGATGTTCGAGTCGTCCCTCGTCGAGCGCGAGTTTCGCTTCCACCTGCGGCAACGCGTTGGCACCAAGCGCGTGGCGCGCCGTGAATTGGCCGTCGAGACTTCCTTGCAACTTAACCTGCGCCAATTGCGGTCCGCACAGCGTTTGAGCCCAGGAAAACAGGTCTTTGGTGAGTTTCAAGTCGGAGAACTTACCCGTCACCGCCAGCGATTGTTCCTGCAAGTTACAAACCGCCGTGAATTCGGCCTCTTGGAAGTGCGGACCACCAAGTGTCCCTTGCACTTCACAGGTGCTGATGCCGGGCCGTGCGGCCACGGGACCATCGCTCGCCGCATTTTGCACCTGGGCTTGAATCGTCAGATTCACATCCCGCAGCGCGATCGGCACGGCCTCGGGATGCTGGCGGTCAATGAGCGTGATCCGCGCGTCTTCAATGATAATCTGCGGCGGCGAGTTGCCGCATTGCGGCAGTGGCCAGAGCGAACCGAGATTGAAAGTGCCGTCAGTTTCGCGCGCAATCCACACCTGCGGATGCCGCACAATCACCCGCCGCAGCGCTGGCATACCCTTCATCAATTGGGTCAACTTCACGTTGCAATCGAGCAGCATCTCGTCAACGACCAACAGATTGCTCTGCAGTTGGTTGCTCGAAGTTTCCGAGATCACCAGATCATGGATCGCGATCCCACGATCTTCGACCAGCCGAGCCGCTCCGACGCTGACGTTCAGATGGGGAAACTGGCGGGAAAGCGTTTGCTGCACTTGCCGACAGATTTCATGATCCATCCGTGAGTACAGATAGACCCCGACCCCGACCACGGCAACCATCACCAGCGCGATGCCGAGCTTAAAGAAGTACCAACAGGTATTGATCAACCAACAGAGGATGATGCGACCCTTAACCAAATGAAGACGTGCGGGGAGCGCAACCGCGTGGTCAGCCTTCGCAGCTTTCCACGATTGCGCAGTTTGGGAGCGGAATACTACTTACCCCCCAGAAACGCGGTCAAGGCAATTTGGAGACTGTGCCAGCAGCATCACTATTTAGCCGCGGTGCTTGCACCGCGCTCAGTGAACCTAGCGCCGCGGTGCTTGCACCGCGCTCAGAGTCTTTCCGGAAACGATACGTTGATTTTTCAGGCATTTCATGCCGCGAGTCGGTAATTAAATTTCGGCGTGGGGGACGGCGACAGGCGGCGAA
>JAWXAV010000045.1:0-45877 GCA_034439695.1 Bythopirellula sp.
GTTGGTTCCTCCAATAAAGGGAAAATGGTTCTTCCCAGAAGGTATCTTCTGGGCGGAGGAACCGCCATGCTTTTCAACTACACGGGGGACATTCTCAAATGGCAACTTTTATGGAATAATATAACTACACCAGCGAGTAGTGGTTCGTTTCCAAGTAAAGAATTGGCTTGGCTTGATGGAGAAGATGCCTTGTACGTAGGCGTCATTGCGAGTAATGCGCGATCCAATACAAACTTCCTTGCAAAGATTGATTACTTTTCTGTGCGGACGATCCCGGAATCCAATTGTCTTGTTCTAATCTCGTTCGCAGCCTTGCTTTGGGGCTCGCTCCGCTCGACCCTCGGCTAAAAGCCTCTATCCGTCCGGGATGAGTTGCGTACAAGCGATCTAGCGCGTTGTGTCGGTGCTACCTGCAAGGAATCAACCGCTCGGCAATGACCGCCATAATCTCGTGCGCCACTTCTAGCTTCGAGCCGCTCACCTGCTTGAGAATTGTCCCCGCTGGATTCAGAATCTCTACCTGATTGTTGAGCGCGTCCATCGCTTCGACGCCGTTCGAGACAATAAGATCGCAATGTTTGCGTTCGAGTTTGGCGAGTGCCCGGAGGCGATGATCTTCGGTTTCAAGCGCGAAGCCCACCACCCAGCGGTAGCCCTTCTCCGCGCCGAGCGTGGCGACGATGTCGTCGGTTTCGATGAGGTGCAACAACAGCGGTTCGCCCGTCTTGGCGATTTTGTTTGTTTCGACGTGGACCGGGCGGTAGTCGCAAGGGGCGGCGGCACCAATGAGGCCGTCGCAATTCTCGAAGGCTTGGCGGCACGCGGCGAGCATTTCCTCGGTCGATATCACGGGGACGACTTCGGCAGCAGCGGGGTAGGAAACTTCGACCGGCCCGCTGATCACGATCACTTCGTGCCCTAAGGCGAGTGCCGCTTCGGCGAGGGCTGCTCCCATGCGTCCACTCGATGCGTTAGTCAAATAACGCACGGGGTCGAGGTATTGTCGCGTGGGGCCGGAGGTGATGAGGATGCGTGCCATTTGCAGGTATTCACGGCATCGGGACGATGCCGGCTAACGCCTTTGTTCCAAAAGTTCGCGAATCTTTGCGGCGATTTCCGTTGGTTCGGCCATGCGGCCTTTGCCGGTTACTCGGCAACTAAGCCAACCTTCGTTGGGGCCGATAAGATGGAAACCATCTTTTTGTAGTTGGGCGACGTTCCGCTGGACGGCGGGTTTGTCCCACATCTCGTTGTTCATTGCGGGAGCGAGAACCGTGGGGCCGGTGAAGGAGAGCAGCAGTGTGCTAAGCAGGTCGTCCGCTAAGCCGCAAGCGGCTTGGGCGAGGACGTTGGCCGTGGTGGGGGCGATGCACATCAAGTCGGCTTGCCGCGCGAGCTCAATGTGCGCGCCGAGCGGATAGTCGTGCCGGTCGAACGAGTGGCTCAACACGCGGCGGCCCGTGAGGGCTTGAAACGTGGCGGCACCGATAAACTTTTGCGCGGCGCGGGTCATCACCACCGTCACGCCGACACCGCTCTGCACCAAGTCGCTCACCAGGTACGCCGTCTTATACGCAGCAATGCCGCCCGACACGCCGACGATGATTTCGTGTGCCATGCTATGTCGTGCCGCCCCTTACAGACTTGACAGGTCTAACTCGGGAGGACCACCGGTGCTAACCGACTCGCTGGTGATTTTGAGTTGGCTTGAGGAATCGAGATAGATTTTATCTTGCAAGATTTCCTGCACGACGATTTCCATCTTGTCCTTGGAATTGAAATCGACCAAGGGCCGCGCGCCGGCATTGATCGCCGCGAGGCGCTTTTGAATGAGCGTCGACAACTTGAAACGCCCGCCGACTTTGTTCACGATCCATTCTTCTTTTAACGCATCAATCATCAAGAATTCCTTGGTCTCGTAATATCTCTAGAATCTCGTCCACCGTTTGGGGAACGGTGTCGTTCACGACTTGATAGGTGTATCGATCCGCCAATGCGATTTCTCTCCGCGCGACTTCCAACCGGCGCTGCACGGCCTCTTCGGTTTCCGTGCCCCGGAAGCGGAGTCGCCGCTCCAATTCTTCGAGCGAGTGGGGCCGGATGAAGATCGTAATCGCCTCGTTGAACTGACTGAGAACTTTCTCGGCCCCCGCCACGTCAACTTCTAAGAGTACCCATTTTCCCTCGGCTAATCTAGGGCTCACCGCACTCCAGAGCGTGCCATACCAGTGGCCTCGGCCGAAAACCTCGACGGTTTCCACGAATTCCCCGGCGGACAATCGGCGGGCAAATTCCGCAGGGTCCAGAAAGTGGTAATCCACTCCATCCTGCTCACCGGGCCGGGGTTTGCGAGTGGTGGCCGAAATGCTGCGTTCCAGTCGGCCCGCTAAACGATCCATCACCTTGGGGACCACGGTCGATTTGCCCACGCCCGAAGGGCCGGAAAGAACGACAAGTTTTCCCAGTTTGGCACCACTCATTGCACGTTTTGGATCTGCTCGCGAATCCGTTCCAACGCCGTCTTGATTTCCACGATTTGCTGCGAAATCAGCGCGTCGTTCGCCTTCGAGCCAATCGTGTTTGTTTCGCGGCCCATTTCTTGGCAGATAAACTCCATCTTGCGACCGGCACTTTCGTCGAGTTCCAGCGCCGCGGCAAACTGTTGCAAGTGGCTCCGCAGGCGGACGATTTCTTCCGAGATGTCGGCCCGGTCGGTATAGAGCGCGACTTCTCGCACCAAGTCCGAGGGTTCCAGCGTCACGTTGAGCGACGAGAGCGCTTCGTTCACCCGATCCTGAATCCGCTTGCGGTAACTCTCGCCCACGAGCGGTGCTTGCTTCTCGATGATGTCGAGGCACAAAGCCACGGTCAGGCATTGATCGCGGAGGTCGTTGGCGAGGGCTTCCCCTTCGACCGAGCGCATCGTCGTGAGTTGCTCAATCGCGGCATGAAGCGTCGGCTCGACGACGGGCCACAAACTGGCAGCGTCCAGCGCTTCAGCGGAAAGTTCTTCGACCACGCCCGGAAGTCCCGCGAGCGGTTCGAGCCGAATCTTCTCATCGAGATTGCGTTTCGCGGCGACCGATTGGAGTTGGTCGATATATTGGTTGAGAATCCGCGTATTGAGGCGAAAATCGTCGGCGCTCGCGAGATGGCGGATACGCAAGTTGCAGGTGACCGTGCCCCGCTTGACGGTGTCACGCAACACCGCATCGATCAGCGATTCCAGCACGCCGTAGCCTTCGGTTGTGCGGATATTCGACTTGAAATAGCGATTGTTGACCGTGCGAATCTCAATCGCAATGGCGTACCCTTCGCGCTGCTCGACCACTTCGCCGAATCCGGTCATGCTGAGCAGGGGCACGTGCGTTCCTTAAAAAAGACTCAGGCAGACAAGTTACTCGGTTTTCGCATCATCCGCGGCAGGCGTGGTCGCTTCAGCGGCCGGTGCAACAGAGTCACTCGTTGATTTCTCACTCGCAGGCGCATCAGCCGTAGGTGCAGCAGCTTTTTCGTCTACCGGTTCGCCTTCGGTGGCAGTCTTCTCGGTCGCAGCTTTTTCGCCTTCGGCAGGTGGATTCAAAAGCGGACCCATGGTCACAGGAGCTTCGTTGCCTGTATCGAGCCGGCCACCGGCACTCGCCGGACCCAGCTTAGCGGCGGTGATGCAGAGGATGATCCACACAGCAGCGGCACCGATGGTGATCCGCGTGAAGATGTCGCCGGCCTTGGCACCGAATGCGCTCGATCCGCCCATGCCACCCAGCGCTCCCGCCAAACCGCCACCGCGGCCACGTTGCACGAGCACGAGAAGGATCAGAAAGATAGCAACAAGGGCCAACAGGATTTGAAAAATCACCTGCAAAGCCGCGAACATGGGAATGACCACAGTAAGTGCTCCGTCAAAAAAATGAGTTATTAAGCTTGCGCGACTGTTGAACCTGCCATGGCAATTGCCAGGAAATCAGCCGCCTTGAGACTCGCTCCACCGATCAACGCCCCATCGACATTCGGTTGCGACAACAATTGAGCCGCGTTGTCGGGCTTCACGCTGCCCCCGTAGAGGATGCGAACCTGATCGGCAACCTGGGCATTGTAGCGTTCCTTGAGTTGCCTGCGAAGATCGGCATGGACCTCCTCGGCTTGCTCGGTGGTGGCAACTTTTCCCGTCCCGATGGCCCAAACCGGCTCGTAAGCGATCACCACCGACAGAATTTGCTCGGCAGACACGTTGGCCAGCGAACCGTCAAATTGAGTGCGGATCACCTCGCCGGTCTTGCCCGCTTCGCGCTCGGCCAGCAACTCGCCAACGCAAACAATGGGCCTAAGCCCCGCCTTAAGCGCGGCATGTGTTTTCTTGTTAACGACCTCATCGGTCTCGCCCAGGATATGCCGCCGCTCGCTGTGGCCGAGGATCACGTACTGCACACCGAGGTCGGTGAGCATCGCGGTGCTGGTTTCGCCCGTGAACGCGCCATTGGTTTCATGGTAAACATTCTGTGCGCCCAAGCCGACCGCGGCGTCACCAATCGTGTCCCGCACCAAGGACAGATAAACGTCCGGTGGACAGACCAACAGCTCGACGCCATCGCATTCGCTGGACTTCTCGGCCACGGCACTTGCCAGTTGGCGTGCGCTCGCGCTGTCGGTATTCATTTTCCAATTGCCGGCGATCAAAGGGGTTCGCATCGACGAAATCTCCTCGCACTAAAAACCAAAGGTCACGGCCCGGTTCGCCCAGGCCGGGATAGCCCCTTAGCTTAACCGATAGGCTCGGCCTGTGCCTAGGAGCGTCTGTCCTCACGGAGCAAACATTTCCTGCAAGATTTCCAACACTTTAGCGGCGGCTCGTTCATCCAATTTCCCCAGTTTTTTCACCAATCGAGCCCGATCAACCGTGCGGATTTGGTCGAGAACCACTTGGCCCTGTTTTCCCTTGAAGCGGCAGGTGACTCTCGTGGGATAGCTGCGGCTGGCCGTGGTCATGGGGGCCACGATCACCGTGAGCAGGCGACCATTCATATCTTCAGGTGAGACAACAAGGCATGGCCGTGTCTTGCGAATTTCACTGTCAACGGTCGGATCAAGAGAAACGAGATAGACCTCGAAACGAGCTACTCCCACTTCCACTCCTGATCATCCCAAGAGGAAAGTGATGGGGCATCGCTGTCTAGCAGAGCATCGTCACCACGCTCAGCCATAATGGCAAAGGCGGCATCCCAACCGTCTCGCGGTTTTCTCACTGGCCGGATGACAAGTGAAGAATTCTCCACCGTGACATCCACCACTTCTCCGAGACCCGACTCTTCGAGTAGTGGCTTGGGGATGCGAATCCCTTGAGAATTACCGATGGCAACGATTCGAGTTCTCATGACATTTATCCTGTAGTTACATGGTAACTACTTCAAGCAATGTCGGCAAGGTTGGCTGCAACCGTTAGCCGATAGGCTCGGCCTGTGCGTAGGAGCCCAGCACCGTAAGCCGGACAGCTCGTTTTTCCAGAGCCGCAAGGGCTTTGCGGGCACGTAATTCGGTGGCATGGCCTTGGAATTCGACGAAAAAGACATAACGACCCCGTTGGCCGGGGAGGGGGAACGACTCGATCCAGGTCATGTTGAGCCGCTGCTTTTTGAAGATCCCCATCGCATCGGCCAGAGCACCCGGTTGGTGATCGATTTCAAAGACGAGAGAAGTCTTGTCATTGCCGGTTTTGAGGCCGCTTTCCTGCCCAATCACGGCGAAACGGGTCACATTATCCGCATTGTCCTCGATACCGCGGACCAGTACGGCGACAACGTGATTCACTCCCGCTTGCTCGCTGGCAATCGCCGCGGACCCCTGCTCATCGGCGGCCTTCCGCGCGGCCTCGGCGGAACTGGCAACTTCGATGAGCGGCACATCGGCTAGATGTTGGCTGAGCCAGTTGCGACACTGCGAAAAAGGTTGCCGCTTGCTGTAAATCTGCTTGATCTCGTTGCGGCTGCAGTTGGCGAGCAAGCAATGTCGAATTCGCAGCGGCACTTCGCCGCAGATTTTCACCGGCGAGCGTGCCAAGCATTCGAGCGCATCCGCCACGCGGCCATCGGTCGAATTCTCGATCGGCACCAAACCGAAATTCGCTTGCCCGCGCTCGACTTCCTCGAAGACCGCCGCAATCGTGGCGACGGGCACAAGCACCGCACTTTGGCCGAAACGTTCAATCGCGGCCAGATGACTATAGGTAAATTCAGGCCCCAAATAGGCAACCGTCGGCGCTTTCACGGCGGCTTGCGTGCCGCTGATGATCTCGCGGAACACGGATCGTATCGCATCGGCACTCAGAGGCCCTTTTGTGGTCGCGGCAATTGCTGTCGCGTGCTCCAGCGCGGCTTGCAAACCGAGGGGAGTGGCACCATCGGCTACCGCTCGGCTGACAGCGAGTTCCGCGCGCCGGTTAATCGAAGCGAGTATCTCGCGATCGAGCTTGTCGATCTGCCGCTGCGCAGGGGTTTTGGAACCATCCGCAGTTGCGTGGCTTGAACCCTTGGCGCTAGCGTTTTTCTTTTTCGCCATCGACTCAGTATGTTTCTCGTGAACGAGGGGGCCAAGCCACGCTTGAACTGCCAATGTGGCATCACTTAGGGACGGCTGGAAAAGTGTACCCCGTGAAAAGCTGCCAATTTGACAGTAAACAAGCTCCTGCTGTCATTTTGCCATACATGGGCGATCTTCTTAAAACTTTAAACAGTAACAACTTATAATCTCAAACCACTTGCCAGCAGCCCGGCACAACCTTTGCTATTTCCATCTGCCCGGGCAATCTCTGCCTGTAAACAAGACACAAATTGACCAAGCACCTGCTGGAATTGTTCGCCACTTGAGGTCCAATCCAAGCAGCTCATGGCTTAGGCAATAGAAGGAGAACTCCTATGGCTGGCGAAAAAATTATTGGTATCGACCTCGGCACAACCAACTCGGTGGTCGCCGTGATGGAAGGCAAGGAAGCGAAAGTTATTCCGAACCCGGAAGGGAATCGGCTCACCCCGAGCGTTGTTGCGTTCACCGACAAGGGCGAAGTGCTGGTCGGCGAACCCGCGCGTCGGCAAGCGGTCACGAACCCGTCCAAGACCGTTTATTCGGTCAAGCGGTTCATGGGCCGGCGGCACAGCGAAGTCGCGTCCGAAGAAAAGATGGTCCCCTACCAAGTCGTGGGTGGGCCCGAAGATTATGTGAAAATCAAAGCGGGTGACCAGGAATTCACTCCGTCGGAAATCTCGGCGAAGACTTTGCGTAAGCTCAAGGAATCAGCCGAGGCCTATCTTGGCCACACCGTCAACAAGGCGGTCATCACCGTTCCCGCGTATTTTAACGATGCTCAGCGCCAGGCCACAAAAGACGCTGGTCAAATTGCGGGCCTCGAAGTTGCGCGGATTATCAACGAGCCGACGGCGGCTTCGCTCGCCTATGGACTCGACAAGAAGGCGCATGAAAAAATCTGCGTGTTCGACCTCGGTGGTGGTACGTTCGACGTTTCCATTTTGGAAGTCGCCGACGGCGTGTTCCGCGTGATTTCGACCAATGGTGATACGCACTTGGGCGGTGACGACTTCGATCAAGCGCTCATCAACTATGTCGCCGATCAGTTCAAACGCGATCAGGGCATCGATCTCCGCAAAGACCAAATGGCTCTGCAGCGTTTGCAAGAAGCCTGTGAAAAAGCCAAGAAGGAACTGAGCTCTTCAGCTTCCACCGACATCAATCTGCCGTTCATTACGGCTGATGCCAGCGGTCCGAAACACTTGCAGATGAATCTTACTCGCGTGGAATTCGAGAAGATGGTCGACGACCTCATAGAACGCGTGCGTGGCCCCGTATTGCAGGCGCTTAAGGATGCCAAGATGCAGCCGAGCGACATCGACGAAGTGGTGCTCGTGGGTGGTTCGACCCGCAACCCCAAGGTGCAGGCCGTGGTCAAGGAAATCTTTGGGAAGGAACCCCACAAGGGTGTGAATCCCGATGAAGTCGTGGCCATTGGTGCCGCGATTCAAGGTGGCGTGCTTAGTGGCGAGGTGCAGGACATTTTGCTGCTGGACGTGACCCCGCTCTCCTTGGGTATCGAAACCTTGGGCGGCGTGATGACCAAGCTCGTCGAGCGCAACACCACGATCCCTGCCGAGCGAAAGCAAGTCTTTAGCACCGCCGACGACAACCAGAACGCCGTGACGGTGCGTGTCTTCCAAGGCGAGCGCGAGATGTGTGCCGACAATCGCTTGCTGGGGCAATTCAATCTCGATGGTATCCCGCCCGCCCCGCGTGGCGTGCCGCAAATCGAAGTGAAGTTCGACCTCGACGCGAACGGCATTTTGAGCGTGGCGGCTAAAGATCTCGGCACCGGCAAGGAGCAGACGGTTCGCATCGAGCAATCCAGCGGCCTGAGCGACGACGAGATCGAGAAGATGAAGCGCGACGCTTCCGAACATGCCGCTGAGGACAAGAAGAAGCGCGAGTTGGTCGAAGCCCGCAACGAAGGGGAATCGCGCGCCTACCAAGTTGAAAAGCTCATCAAGGAGCAGGGTGCGAAGCTCAAGGACGCTGATAAAACCGCCCTTGAGTCCGCCATCGCCAAGGTTCGTGAAAAGGCCAAGGGCGAAGACGCCGCCGCGATCAAGGCCGCCGTTGGCGAACTCGAAGCCGCGTCCCACGCGATGAGCGAAGCGCTCTACAAGTCCACCGCCGCAGGCGAGCCCGCTTCAGCGGGCGGTGCGACCGGTGAGCCTGAGCCCACCGACTCGGCCGACGACGACGCGATCGACGCGGAGTTTGAGGTGAAGAGTTAATTAAGCCGTCAGTTTTCAGCCACGAGCCGTCCGCTCATGGCTGATCGCTGGCGATTAATTCGCGGGATGGGCGACATCGTGTAGCTAGGGGGCGGAATCTTGCCGACGAGCCCCTGTGGGTACTCCTGATTATTCAGTGATTGGAGGCACTTTTATGCTAGGAATTTGCGATATTAACGACAAGATACCAAACGAATGGGTTCTTAAAATCTTTGATGCTCAGCAGGTTGAAAAGGGTGGGATTGTTCGCAGAAGTGTTAGTGACGTACAAGAACACGCCACGTTTCCGATGCTACTAAATGAAGTCAAACGTCTCGGGTATCACCTGATCGAAACTGGTGATCAGTTTGTGATCTTTTGCCACACCGGTGCTATGAAAATCCACTGCTAAAGCTGCGGATCGATTGTACCCTGATGAGAATGTTATAAAGCCGCTTCGATTACTGTCATGCATGAACCGCTCGAATTTATATTATCGGACACTGCAAAGGCTGGAGTTTTTGAGCGTGGTGGTTCGTTTGCACAACGAAATCTCATGGATTGGCTTTGGAATGAACTCAAAAAGAGATGTCCACAAGCTGAGATACGACCAAAAGACCGATACGTAGGCCTGTACCTCAATAGTTCCAATAAAACTTTCGCCAAAATCGACAGCCAAGTTAAAGGTCCAATTTTTGGTATTCCTGACAGGGTTGCACAAGCATTTGAGTTTCATCACCTTACACCTGAGCACTTTGCAGATTGGGGTGGAAAACAAAAGAGGTTTACAGTCGATGACAATTCAATCGCTGAGTTGCTCGAATTGCTCATACTTTCATATCAATACAATAAAGATGGATACCACAGACTAAGCGAGTATCGCGCTCGGTGCCTTGAGATTACTAGGATTGAGCAAGAAGATAGCATAGCCATATCAGATCAAGATTTACGCCCTGAAGGTGGGAAGAAAACTCGCCAAGCGATTGCTTCGGAACGTGATCCTCGACTTCGAGCTTTGGCAATTAAGTACCACAGGCTTAAATGTATGGCCTGTAAATTCGATTTTGAGGCTGTTTACGGTGAACGAGGCAAGGACTTTATTGAGGTACATCACAACAAACCACTTGGAGAACGTGCGAAACCTGAATTGACTGATTACCGCACCGACTTAGATGTTGTGTGTTCCAATTGCCATCGCATGATCCACCGAAAAAAAGATTCGTTGCTTACTGTTCAGGAATTACGAGAAATAATTGAAGAGGCACGCAAATCTTTGAGGCGAGCTCGTAGAAGCTCGAAATAGGATATATGCCCTTCCGTTTCGACAAACTGACGATCAAAGCCCAAGAGGCGGTGCAGCGGGCGCAGGAATTGGCGGCTGACGCGGGGAATCCCCAGCTTGAGCCGATTCATTTGCTCGCGTCACTGCTGGAGGAGCAAGATGGTGTGGTGCGACCGCTCTTGGACCGCATCGGCGCGAATCAGGGGCAGTTGGGTCAGATTGTCACGGCGGAGCTCAAGCATCTCCCCAAAACTTCGGGGGGTTCGCCGCCCCATCTGAGTAACGACGCGAACCGCATTCTCGAAGCCGCCCAAGCGCAAGCTCAGTCGATGCAGGATGATTATGTTTCGACCGAGCATTTGCTTCTCGCGCTCGCCAAGGAAAAGTCGAAGGCCCAGGATGTTCTGAAACTCAATGCGGTTGACGACAAAGATATTCTCAATGCGCTACGCGAAGTGCGCGGTTCAGCCCGTGTGACCGACCAAAGCCCCGAGGCGAAATTTCAAGCTCTCGAAAAGTACGGCATCGACTTGGTGACTCGTGCGGAACAGGGAAAGCTTGATCCCGTGATTGGCCGGGATCAAGAAATTCGCCGTGTGATCCAAGTGCTTTCCCGGCGCACGAAGAACAATCCCGTGCTCATTGGCGAGCCGGGCGTCGGCAAGACGGCGATTGCCGAGGGGCTGGCACTACGTATCGTGCAAAGCGACGTGCCGCAAAGCCTTAAGAACAAGCGAGTGATTGCGCTCGACATGGGTGCGCTAATCGCCGGAACCAAGTTCCGTGGTGAGTTTGAAGAACGGCTTAAGGCGGTTCTCCGTGAGGTGCAAGATTCCCAGGGCAGCGTCATTTTATTTATCGACGAACTGCATACAGTTGTCGGGGCCGGTGCCGCCGAGGGAGGAAACGACGCGGCGAATCTGTTGAAGCCCGCCCTCGCGCGGGGAGAACTCCGCTGCATCGGGGCCACCACCCTCGATGAGTATCGCAAATACATCGAAAAGGACGCGGCCCTCGAACGCCGTTTCCAACCGGTGTTTGTTGGTGAGCCAAATGTGGAAGATACCATCGCGATCTTGCGGGGCTTGAAGCCGCGCTACGAAGCCCACCACAAAGGGGTCAAAATCAAGGATTCCGCGCTCGTTGCGGCGGCGGAGCTTTCGCACCGCTATATCGCCGACCGTTTCTTGCCCGACAAAGCCATTGACCTGATGGATGAAGCCACCAGCCGCCTGGCGATGGAATTGCAAAGCGTTCCCACCGAAATCGACCAACTCCAACGCAAGCTCACGCAACTCGAAATCGCTGCCCGGCAACTCGCCGACGAAACCGAAGAGCACGCCAAGCAACGTCTCGCTGATGTCAACGTAGACATGGCGGAGATCAAGAAGCAGCTAGCGAACTTGCGCGAGCAATGGGAAAGCGAAAAGCTCGGCGTGGGCGACGTACAGCAGGTCCGCGAAAAGTTGCTCGACGTGACCCACAAAGGCGAGCAACTCGCCGCGACGATCATGGACAAACAATCCGCTGGCGAACTCGTGAGCGAAGACCTTTACCAATCCCTCTACGAACTCGATGTCCAACGCAAGCAACTTACCAAACACCTCGAAGAAATCGAGACCCGTCAAGCCTCTGGCGAGGTCGCCGCGGCGACCGGCACGCGCAAACGCCTCCTCCGTCAAGAAGTAGGGCCCGATGAAATCGCGGAAGTCGTGAGCGCGTGGACGGGTGTGCCGGTGTCGCGGATGTTGGAAACCGAGAGGGCCAAACTCTTGGTGCTCGAAGAACGCCTCCACCAGCGCGTCATCGGCCAAGACGAAGCCGTCACGGCCGTCGCGAACGCAGTACGTCGTAGCCGCAGTGGTTTGCAAGATCCCGACCGCCCGATCGGTTCATTCCTGTTCTGTGGCCCCACGGGTGTTGGCAAAACGGAACTTTGCAAAGCTCTCGCCGAGACCTTATTCGACGACGAGAACGCGATGGTGCGGCTCGACATGAGCGAGTTCATGGAGAAGCACACCGTGAGCCGTCTTATTGGTGCCCCACCGGGATACATCGGTTACGAAGAGGGCGGGAAGCTGACCGAAGCGGTCCGCCGGCGGCCGTATTCCGTGGTGCTCCTCGATGAAATCGAGAAAGCGCATCCCGACGTGTTTAACATTCTGCTTCAAGTTCTCGATGACGGTCGGCTTACCGACAATCATGGTCACACGGTCGATTTCACAAACACCATTGTCGTGATGACCTCGAACGTGGGGAGCCAATTGATTCAGCAGATCACCAGCGAAGGGGGATCGGAAGACGATCTCCGCCAAGCGCTGGCGGAATCGCTCCGCGCGCGGTTCCTGCCCGAGTTTCTTAACCGCATCGACGAAACAATTGTGTTCCTGCCGCTCAATCGCAGCCAAGTCGCACGGATCGTCGATCTGCAACTGGAACGCTTGGCGAAGATTCTCCAGAAGCGGCATTTGAATCTAGTGGTCACCGCCGCGGCTCGCAATCACATTGCCGCCGAGGGCTATGACCCTGCATTCGGCGCGCGGCCCGTGAAGCGGGTGATTCAGCACTCGATCCAGAACCCACTGGCCACCGAGCTCCTCAAGGGAGATTATCCCGAGGATTCCACAATCGAAGTCGATTTCGTCGACGACGAATTCACGTTTCGGCGGATCGAAAGTACAGAGCACGCGTTAACCGGTTAGTCGGCAGCGTCTCGCTGCCGTCGAAAGACTAGCGTCCCGCTTCAACGAGTTGCCATTCTTCGATGAGCTTCTCGGCACCAGGTGACATCTCGCGAAGCTTGCGGACGATTTCCAGCTTCTCGGATTGCGTCGCCTTGGGGAGCTTCGACTTCAACTGAGCCAACTTGGCGTAGCGCTTGCGTCGGCGGCGAAGTTCTCTTTCTCGTTCACTGGCTCCCATGAATCATCTCCTAGCAAATACGCACCTTGTCAAAAGGCGGGCTACACTTAAACTGGTAGGAAGAGGTGGACGAACCAGCCTCGAATCCCTGTTTTTAGTGGATCAATGCCGTTTCGTCAACGCGAGGGATTCCCTGGCGTTTCCCTGGTCGGGTGGCAGAGTGGTCGAATGCACCGGTCTTGAAAACCGGCGAACCTCCGGGTTCCCTGGGTTCGAATCCCAGCCCGACCGCTCATTTCCTCTGGGAAGCGACCCTCCTTTTTGTTCTCGCCCGTTATGCATTTTTCGTGTTACTCTGGCTCCCACGGGCCGGTTAAACGTGATAGTTAAGACACGTCCGTTTTCTCAGGATTAGTTGATGTCTGATTACGATGCGTTGCTCGTGGTTTCCTTTGGCGGACCCGAAGGCCCCGACGAGGTCATGCCTTTTCTGGAAAACGTACTGCGGGGCAAGCCCGTGCCACGCGAACGGATGCTCGAAGTCGCCGAACATTATCAGCACTTTGGCGGCGTGAGCCCGATCAACGAACAAAATCGGCAACTGATCGCCTCGCTCGAACACGAGCTAGCCGACCACGGCCTTCAACTGCCAATCTATTGGGGCAACCGCAATTGGCATCCGCTGCTCGCCGACACCTTACGCCAAATGGCTGACGAGGGTGTGCAGCGAGCGCTCGCTTTTTTCACCAGCGCTTACAGTTCGTATTCAGGTTGTCGCCAATACCGCGAAGATATTGCCCGCGCGCAAGAGATAGTAGGCCGCGGCGCTCCGCAGATCGACAAACTAAGAGTGTTTTTTAATCATCCCGGCTTTATCGAACCGTTGGTGGAATCCGTGCGGGAATGTCTCGCGCGCATTCCTCAAGAACGTCGCGAGCAAACGCCCCTACTCTTCACTGCGCATAGCATTCCACTCGTCATGGCAGACAATTGCCGCTATGTGATGCAGCTTCAAGAAGCGTGTCGGTTGGTGGCAGCAGGCGTAGACCACGAGAATTGGGAGCTTGTCTACCAAAGCCGCAGCGGATCTCCTCATCAACCCTGGCTAGAACCTGACATCTGTGACCGCATCGCGGAACTGCACGCCAACAACCAGCTCACCGATCTCGTGATTTTGCCCGTTGGCTTTATTTCCGACCACATGGAAGTGCTCTTTGATCTCGACACCGAAGCCCGCGAATTGTGCGAGAAACTGGGTATCAACATGCAACGCGCGGCAACGGTCGGCACCCATCCGCGCTTCATCGAGATGATCCGACTACTTGTTGAAGAGCGACTCGGCGAAAGTTCCGCTCGTCTCTGTTTGGGCAATTTCGGACCTAGCCACGATGTGTGCCCCGTGGATTGTTGTCTGTACAATCCTCGGCCTGTCGGCGCTGCCTCGCAGTCGTAGCGATTACGCCGATTGTTCATGGCTCGAAAACCGCAGACGTCGCAAGGATCAAGGGCCTCTCTCCCTGAGCCGGGTTCTTCACGAACTACGTTTAAGGGTCGTCCCTCGTCTCGGCCGACCTACAAAAACATGTTTGGTCCGGAGTGAATCGCGATGAAAGCCCCTCTTCCCCACTTGGAAAACTGGACCCCCGATCAAGCCGCTCGGATGGAAAACGCCATCTTCGTGGCGCAGCACCGACTCCAAGATTTGGAGATGTTTCGCGACGAGCACCTCATCGACACGCTCGACCGCCATCCGCGCCAGGATCTCGGTATCAACACCATGGGGACCGACCCCCGGCTGCACCACGAGTGGCAGGAAGGCCGCGCGGGCGAGCTCACCGCCGAGCAATTGTTTGAGGCGGTCAGTCGCGGAAAAATTTGGCTCAACTTGCGGCGCGTGATGGACCATCATGCCGAATATGCCGACGTGGTAAATCGGCTTTACGCAGAACTCGAAGCCACCTGCCCGGGCCTGCAAACATACAATCGCTCGGCCAATTTACTGATTTCCTCGCCTCGCGCGATTGTGTACTACCACCTCGATTGCCCCGTGAACATGCTCTGGCACATTCGCGGTCAAAAGCGCGTGTGGGCCTATCCGCTCGAAGCAGGCATTGTCTCCGATGAAACGATCGAAGGTGTGCTCTGTGGCGAAAAGTCCGAGGAACTTGAGTTCCAGCCCGAGTGGGATGATCTGGCCGTGGTCTACGATCTCGAACCCGGTGAGATGGTCACCTGGCCACAGCACACGCCGCACCGCGTGGTGAACACTCACGGCGTGAACGTGTCGCTCTCGACCGAGCACATGACGAGCCGCGCCGCGCGGCGCAATAACGTGTTCCTGGCGAATCGCCATTTTCGCCAAGTGTTCGGCGGGGAATTCCGCTCGACGGAACTCACCGGTTGGGCTCCTGCTTTGAAAGAATTTGCCTTGCGGGCGATGCGACGAGTGCCAAAGCTCGCTCCCGCCGCACCAACGGGTTACAAATATCCGGTGACATTTGAAGTCGATCTCGACGCGCCGAACTGTGTGCGGCAACTCAAAGAATGTCGCGAACTCAAGCTCGCGCTGATGTAACCGGCGGTCTATTGATCCACGGTCTGCGTGTTCGTATTCATGCCCAACTGCGTGGCGGGGCGATCCAAGAGTGGGCCCACGCGCTTCGCAAAAAGTTGCCCATCAACCATAACTCGCTCATGCTCGAAGCATGGCCACAAAACCGGCTTGTTGGAAATGATGGTCGGCGGTGAGCGCGTTCGTCAAGCCTTGTTCTTCCATAACTACGAATGAAATACAGTCGACCAACGACCACTCTTTATCCGGACGACGTAAATAAAGATCGGTTCCACGCTCCCATAGCTCGTGCGTTGACGCGACGATGACGGTGTTCGGATCTGCTTGCAAATCAGCGAGCAGTTGGCCAAAACTGGCGCGTCCACGTGGACTACTTGACAAGTGGTTCGCTACTTCGGTGAGAACGTATTCGGTCGTGACCACCAAGCCTGTCCATGATTGAGCAAGTACGCGAGCATTGGGATGATTTTCGTCACGGGCGATAACCAAGGCCACGTAAAAGGTTGAATCGGCAAAAACGGTCTTCATCGCTTCGGCGTGCCGTAGAGATAGTGGTCAAGATTCGTCGAGGAGTCTTCCGGGAGATTATCGACCGTACCGACAACATCTTGCAGTCGCTCCAGTAGCGTGGGAAGTTCGCGATTGGGCTGATCGGCCTCTAGTTGCTCGTTTTCATTCTGATTTTCGACGCGCAGATGCACCCGCGAACCATTGGGCAATGCCAAGGGTTCGATGGGGCGAAAAACCCCGTTGTCAAAGATCGCATCAATGTTATGGACCATGCTTTAATTCTATCACGCTCATGGCTTAAACGTCCAGCCGCAAACGCCTTGCTGAAAGTCTTTCCTCGGATGGCCAGAACAAAAAAGCTGACCCGGAGGACGTTGTTCTCTGGCTAGAGGAGCGCCGTTACACTCATTGATCCACGGTCTGCGTGTTCGTATTCATGCCCAACTGCGTGGCGGGGCGATCCAAGAGTGGGCCCACGCGCTTCGCAAAGGCTTGCGGATCGACGTAGCCTTCCATGAAGTCGAGTACTTCCCCTTCGGGCGAGATCAACAGCGACGAAGGATAGCCACGGATTCCCAACTTCTTAATCAGCGCGGCATAGTTGTCGGAATGGGCCAACACCGATTCGGTGCGGCCGTGAAGCATCTCTTTCACGCCCTGGTTGCTATACGTGTCTTTAATCATTTTGCGGCAGAAGGTGCAGTTGTTGGATGTGAACATCACCAACAGCGGCTTTTTATTCTCGATGGCAACCTTCCACGCTTCTTCCACCGTTTTGTGGTCGAAGACTCCCTCGGGTGCCGCGTGCGCTTGATTATGGTGAGGCTTGGCAGCCTCCGCCACGGCGGAAAAAAGCACCACGGCCGACATGAGCAGGAAAGTGAATTTCATCATGATGTTCGATTCCGGCTGGATCAATTAGCGCGTCTGTGTGTCGGAGTTCGTGTTCGCTGAGGCGATACCCATTTGCAAGCGACGCTTGAAGGTGTTCGCGTCGACGTAGCCTTCAATCATGTCGAGGACTTTGTTATTCGAGCCCACAAGAACCGTCGTTGGATACCAGCGGACATGTAATTTGGAAATCAGCGTCGCATGGGTGAAGCGACTTAGCTGCAAGGTTTCAAACGAACCTTTCACGATCTCATCGACATCCGCTTGCTCGTAGGTCTCGTCGAGCATCTTCGTGCAATGGGGGCACTGGGGCATCGAGACATAAACTAAAATCGGCCGATTCGATTCCTGGGCAGCGGTCCAAGCCGAGGGGTAGTTGTCATGCTTAAAGCGCGGTAAGTCTTTGGCTTCAATCGCCAAGACCGCAGGTTGCTCGACCGTAGCAGCTATTTCGGCTGCTTCCACGGCAAGGGGAGCGGCTTCGCTGGGTGGCGCGGGGGAGTCAGCCCAACAGAGGGCGGCGGGGGAAAGAAGGGCCGCGCAGGCGAACCATCGCGCAGTCCTGGTGACAGACTTTTCCATGCCGAGTTCCTCCGCAATTCACGGAACACTTCTGTTTGAGCTAACCAGAAGTATCGGCGGCAGCTAGCAGAGGCATGGATGATTATTTTGTGCGAAGCAGATTCGGCACGATGGCTGTAGCTTCGCGCTCCCCTAGCGTGCGCAACTTCGTTACAACCGGACGTGGCAGGGTTTGCTCAGCGAGAGAATAGCCGCGATTCAACGAATCGCACGGAGCCACGTTCAAACGGCCGCGCCCTGGGTGCGGGCCTTTTGCACACCCACGAAACCTAGCCGTGCTTTCAGGCACGTTTGCCGGAAAGGCTCGGGATGCGGTACTCCCAAGAGACGGAAGGTTTCGATCTGGCCATTGCGGAACACCAGATCGCCGGCGGGATACCACTCTTGTCCTGGCTGAACGACCAATTCGACCGTGTCGAACCGATCCAGCGACACGCTTTGCTGCTCGCCGCCGCCAAACGCCTGCTCCACCAGAACGCGCCGGTTCGTGAGCCGATAACGCCGACAAGCGGGATTCGGCCAGCCGAACACCACAAACGGCAGCCGGGGGATTAGCATGTGAAAATACATCGGCAGAATAAACGGGATCGAAACCAGCGCCAGAATACGGCCCACGGTGATCGGCACACCGAACAGCGTGATCCCCACGTCGTTGGCAAACCGCCGCCCCCACCAACGGCCATAGGCGGTCGCCCCCAGCGACGGCCAAACCGTCATAATCGTTACTTCTTTTTCGGTGGTCGGGGCAACCCCGGCAATGGCAGTCGACATGTCAAGCTTCCGCTGGTCTCAGATACGGCCTTCCAAGACCCGCAAGATACCAAATGGCCCACTCAGGGGCTAGTGGCGGTCAGGCAAGCAGAAATCCCAGGCGAGCGGGGGACGTGAGTCCCCTGCAATGTTCAGCGAGTCGAGAATGCAGGGAGCTTACGCAACCCTGCTCGCCATGATATTTGCCTTGCCTGTCGATACTTGCTCCAGGTATGATAACACTGTTGGGATGGGATGCCGGACCAAACAGCAAAGCGCGTCATCGCATGGCAAATCATCCCAATAAGCACATCCGTGAAGCGATTGAATATGCCCAAGAGCGTGGCTGGACGTTCACGAAGGCGACCGGCAGAGCCCATATTTTTGGAACTTTGTGGTGTTCCCAAAGTAACCGCGAGGGATGTCGATTCCGAGTTTATTCGACTCCGCGTAATCCTGAAGATCATGCCCGGCGCGCTCGCCGTGCGGTTGATAGTTGTCCTCACTGAAGGAGCAACCTGATGAAATATGAATTCTCGTTGATCCTGACGGAATCCGAAGTGACCGATGAAGAGGCGGATAAGCTCTACGCAGCCGGTTGTGATGATGCCAGCATTCTCACGCGCGACGGCGTCACAAGGCTCCAGTTCGACCGCCACGCCGCCAATTTGGACGAGGCCCTTGCGTCAGCCATCCAGAGTGCGGAGCGAGCGGGGCTGGCGGTGGCACGTGTCGAAATTGAACGGCATGAAATCACGCAGATCGCGTGAGCGGGCGTAGCAACAGGCGGCTCGCCTGTTAGTTCCAAGACAGGCGAGCCGCCTGTCGCTACGAATTACCGCCGTCTCCGCCACAACATCCCCGCGCTCGCCAACACTCCTAACAGCAGCGTACTTGGCTCAGGGATACTTGCGACGCGAAAACCAACGTCGGCAGTCTCGAACGTCGGGTGGGAGTCGAACCGTCTCGTCGCGAGCAAGGTGCTGGAGACTTCGTACCAGCTGCCGCCGCGAACGCCGCGAGGAGACAAACTACTAATTGGGCCGTTCACTAGATCGAAGTCTGTTTCTTCCCATTCAAAAACATTGCCACCCTGACCGGCGGTGCCGTAAGGACTCAGCACGCCCACGTTAGTGATGTCGTTGGGATCGTTATTGGAACCGCCCTGGTTGAATACTGCTTCGAAGATTGTGTCGCCGGCAAAATCAAGTCCGTCGGGCGCAGTGAAGTTCCCAGTGGGATAGAGGTAATAGACACTGCCTCTACCAGCACTCGGGTCGAAGTAGGCTGCCTTATACCACTCGTCGACATTGGGCAGAAAATACTTCGCTAGGCTGTTGCGAAAGAGATTGTTCGGGTTGTAACCCGGATCGCTGATTGCCCACAGTTGGATGCCAGAGTTCGCGCTGTAACCAGCCTCGCCGGGCTGTAGTGCAAATTTATAGGCCGGCGTGCTCCCGCTGGCAACGTTAAGCCAATTAATAAACCGGGCTGCCTCGTTCCAGGTCACGAACGTGGCTGGCTTGTTCGCGCCGAGGGAGCCTTTCGTGATGCCAAGATTACCCTCGGCATTTGCCTTGTCAATCATCTGCTCAGAGATTTCAAACTTGCCCATCCGATACGTGTATGGCACCGAACCGGCTGGGTTTGGAGCACCTGTTGTGTCTGCTCTGTTCCCCGGATTGCCGATGGTGACGAACTCGATGTCGAACGTGTTCGCACCGCTGCCGAACGTGTCGGCTACGGCTCGGTCGGCTGCGCTAAGAATAGTCACTACGGCTAGAAGGAGCGCAAGCAAACTGATCAACTTCATAAGTTATTCTTTCTCAGGTGCTAAGTTATTCTTTCTCAGGTGCGTAGACTGCAAACAAAAAAAGCCCACCGAGGCCGTTGCCTCGTGGACCCTAATGAATTGCAGAATACTTGTTAACGAATCTCGAATCGTGGAATATCTAATTTTGCCCAGGTAGCTGAGCTTGAAATCGATAACGCTTATTATGGCAAGCCATTTCCCCCCGTGTCCAGAAAAAAGAAGTATTTTTCCCGCGAATAGCGCGAATACAATCTTCATTCGCGCTGATTCGCGTCATTCGCGGGCAAAAATTGCGCATAAAAACGGCCCGCGACTTTCGTCCCGGGCCGTTCGTCTTTACCGTTTTCCCAGACTGCTGCGCTTACATGGCAGCAGCAGTCGCAAGTTCGGCAGACCCAAAGTTCTGACGCTCGGCCATGACCGCGGCGTAGACTTGGGCAGGCAATTTGGTGGCGGTGACGACCACTGGGGTCTTCCGGCGACGCCGTTTGGCGGCAGCCTCTTTCATCACTCGACCACCAATCGTTCCTCTGCACTGGGTCGAACCACAGCAACAGCGAAACGCGCGGAACAACACATCCTCCGTTTCATCGTAGTCCATGGTGAGCAATTCACCGGCTTCGATGTCCCGAGTTGCGAAATAGATGCGTGTCTCCACGTCCAGCCACGAATTCGGTTCGCAACTGTGGAGCACCTTTCCCGCAAAGTAAGGATCGTCCAGGTGGAGCCCTGGCGCCATTTGCAACGAGTGCAATGTCATCTCCGTCTTAAGCGTGCCATTCATCCTAAATAGGACGCTGCCTTGAGAATAATCCCGCAGCACAAGCACCCCTTGTCCACGTTTTCCATCGACGTCGAGGACACGGAAGTCTTTCCAACCTGCTTCGTTGGATACCACCGGTAGGTGGTCGGGATAGAACCTTTTCATTTACGGTAAACCATCTCACTTGTGATACTTGACGGGGAAAAAAACGATTCCAGCACTCGGTAGACGGTTGCTTCCTCATAGGGCTTGCAACTGAATACGTCGAGATAAATGTCGCGGTGATTGTCGTTCGTGTGGAACGAAATCTGGCTCGTTTCGATCAACTGCACGCCGGAGCAACCCGTTTCGTGTCCCTTGCCAAAGCGGGCCACGATTGGGGGTCCATAGCGGACCATATCAATGTCATCGGCGCAAACTTGCAGAAAATCGTAGAGTTTTTCAATGGAGAGCAACGCTTCGTTGCAGCCCAAAGCCGTGACCATCATATGCTGGCCGTAGTGCTTCTGACCGTTGTGAACGATTCGTCGATACTCCGGAGGTGCTTCAGTCAACACAGAATTTAATCTCCGTTCATGCGGTGAAAGTACAAATGGTGCAACCTGCGGCAACGTGCCACATGAGAGTCAGTTGCGAATAGGCCCTGGCAAGGAAATTAAAAATGCCGAGAGTACAGCCTTGAGCTAGCCAGCTTGCAGTCTTTGCGGGTGGTCTGCTGAAAGTGTGAAGGGCGGATGAAAAATTGAATCAGAGATTTTTATGCAAAGGCACCCCCTCCCGTCTAGGGTGATTCGCCGCTTTGGGGGAAGAATGGGAGAAAAAGTGGAAGAAATTTTTCCCGAGAAAATTCGAGCAAAAAATCATGGCCCTGAGTGCCGCGCAGCAAGTCCCTCACGCCACGCTGAGGCCGTCACAAATCGTCGGGCCGAATTTGAACTCTCAGATTTTCTGACCGAGAGCGTGTCACACACGCGCCGTGCGCTGGCAGTCAGGTCCAACGAATCTCTCGCGACGCAACCACGGTCGCTCCTGGCGGACATCTCTCTTTACTCACGGGAGCCAAATTGCTCCGCGACACTCCTCAAGAGCTGTCGTCGGTTTGTCAAATGATCAGCCGCCGGGCGCTAGCCCCCGGTTTGGAGCGACAAAAACCGGGGCTAGCGCCCGGCGGCTGATAGGGCCGACCTCAACGGCCAGGAGCCTGCACAGGCTCGTTAGATTCGACTTCCGCGAGTTCTCCACAGCAATCCTAATACTAACGAGCCACCTGCTAGCGACAGCGAGGTGGGCTCGGGGATGCCTGAAAAACTTGCCAGCAGGGGCCCCGTGCCAAAGCTGCCCTGCCATTCGGCCAGATCGTCCGGACTCCAAGAGAGAGGTGACTCGCCTCGCTGCCAGGCCAGAAAATCGCGTCCGTCGACGTCGCCATCCTGGTCGAAGTCGCCGGGCAGTCCAAACAGGCTGTCGTAGTTCAAGTCCGCCCACTCGGTGGCCAGATCGCGAACCACGTTGGAAACGCTTGAAGTGCGATGCACGAACAAAAACGGATCGGAGGTTTCAAATCCCGCAGCTCGCACCTGCAAGGCAGCCATGTAAACCCCTTGCGGCGGTGTGGTTTGCGTATTGCCATCCCCGTCGTCCACCCTCATCAGCAAGTGACCATGCAACGTCCCCGTATTGATCCCATCGCCCGGATTGGTGTCGGACGAAGTTTGTTGAAGCAGGCCGCCGGGCACAAACGTATCGGTCGCCGCCGCCGTGAACAGATTGAACCCGTCGTCAAAGATGTTCCAGGTCACCCCGGCGGGCGGGAGGATAAATTGCACATCATCGACGCCAAGCCCATTGCCACCCAGGTCCGTCCCGTTCCAAAAGAACAGGTTCGATTTAACGGAACCAATACGCATGGGCAACAGATCGAAATAAATGTTGTGATTGGCGGGAAAGCCCGTGACCCCTGACTCGAGCAACGCGTTGCCGGTAGCTAGTCCCGTGAAGCCGGGATCGTTGGCGCGAAAGTTCGAGAGCAACTGCCGCTGAAACACGCGCTGGCCGATGGTCCAGGTGCCACTGTCATAATCCGCGCCGCCAATCGCGACTTGGCCATCAGCCACCTGCACCAAAACGTCCAGATGCTGCGCTACGCCTAGCGAAGGAAACAGCGCAGCCCAGACGAGGAACAGCAAGGCTCGTTTATGTAGACCAATAACCATTGTCTTCTCTTGTGACGATTCAAAATGAACTTGGTGGCTTCTAATATGCCGAAGGCATAAAGTCATTCAGCCCAGGGTTTGCGAGCTAGCGAGCTACCCTGGGTAGGATGTGTCGAAATGAGGCATACCCTGCAAGGGTTTCATCGAAGTCAAGAATTGGAACCCCTACAGGGTACGAATGAGTTAATCCAACTTCCCAGGGTAGTCGCCAGGAGCGACCAACCCTGGGCTAAAAGATTTAACGCCTGCGGCGTAATATTCCCATCTGAAAAAACGCCAACCCCAGGACCAAGGAGTTGGGTTCGGGAACGACGACGTTACGCTCGACAAACTCGACCGCTTGTTCAATCACACCCTCAAGTAACTCGTCTAGGTCATCTTCAGTGAGCATGTCAAAATCTTCTTGACTGATGCCAAGAAAATCCGCGGTGATCAGCCCTTCTGTTCCCATCACCAAATAAAGGGGATCGGTCGGGTCGAGTTCGGCAACGCTTGCCTGAAACGAAGCCAGGTAGATTCCTGGCGTCGGAACTGTCGCAGGATTTGCATCACCGTCATCGAGGATGAAGAAGGGGTGATCGTCAAAGCCACCCCCGGCACCGGCACTGCCAATGCTGCCCGTCATATTGCCGGTATCGATTGTAAATGTAAAGCCCACAGCGGGAGCAAAGGCTACGCTGCCGAGGCCGTTCCAGTAGAACAGACTATCAGTCGCAGCGTCGACGGTGAGCGGCAGGGCCGACACGAAAATTTCGTCGCCATCATTAAGCGAAGCAGCTCCAGCGGGGAGAGCCGAGTCGTCCGCGGGGTGATTGAACCCCGGTTCGTCCGAGACAAATGTCCCGTCAAACGGGTCTTCGCCCATCTCCGACTCAAACACTCGCAGTCCCAGAGTGATATCAGCGGTGTCGACGTCAATACCACCATACGCAGTTTGCGTCCCCACCGTGGGCCGGCCGACGAACACATCGAAGTGCTGCGCCTGGGACGAGGGACTGAATATGAATCCGCCAGCTAAGGAAAGAACCATCGTTAATAATCGAATATTCATGAGACAATCTCCCGGTTGAAAAAAATCTAGTTAAAAAAACATCTCTCCACTTTTTACTTGGCCATCACTGCGGTGGCCGCGCGAAATTAAAACCTGCTTCGACCCAAGCGTTGACTTGCTCGGCGGCGATGGGTTTCACATGGCCGTCGGCATAGAGATAGTTCGCAACCTCTCCCATGTGCCGATGCACCTCGACTTCCCGCTGAATCTGCTGCCATCGCTCAGCAGAAGTCGGAAACTTCTCAGTAAACCATTCCCAGGAATCAACATGATCGAAATGAGATTCCACCATATTTCCAGCTTCAAATAACATGATTGTGGCATGAGATTGTGGCAGGTCATAAAGCTCACTCACGAAATCATTAATCACGCCCTCGTCGGCCGTTCCTTCGTAGAGGAACTCTTCCGCGCGAGTCACCTCTCGCAGATAACCATTGAACGCATAACTCGTATCACGTCCCGATCCGAGCTCAATCCGCTTGAAGTCGTCCGGACAGAGCCGAATGTCATCCACACTCTCCATGTGGGGTGCAAGCGCGAAAATCCACGACTCCAGCTTGTCACGTTGGTGGTAAATTCCTGGGAATTTTCCTTTGTGAACATTCGCAAATTGATGCACCGCCAACCCGATCTGCCGCTGGTTGTTCGCGCACTGCGAACGCCGCGCTGTCGCTCGCGCCGCTTGCACGGCAGGCAACAACAGCCCGATCAAAACGCCGATGATGGCGATCACCACCAGCAGCTCCACCAAGGTAAAAGCTAAACGCGCGCGCATGGGCGCACCTCCTCGCGATGAATCTCAAGATTTGATTTTGCCCAGTCCACGCATGGGCATAAAAATGCGCAGCGGGGCACGGAATCAAAGGATAAAAAACGGGGGCCGAGATCAGCCCAACGGCGGGCCACGCGCGAGATAGTTCCCCAAGAGCGGGGCCACGTAAAAGATTTCGCCTATAGACCGGGTCGTCGATACGGGTCCAACACAGGCCGTGCCAAGCTCTAACACAACCGGCGACTGAGCCTGGACGAGAAACGCGCATATCGGACAATCTTCAGCCGCGGCGCTCAGCGATCCATCAACGTCGGCCACCTTCGCGGAGAGCGACGGTTCCTGGTGATGATGGCAACCAGGACCATGATGGTGGTGCTCATGCGAATGAGCGGCGGCACAGACATTCTGATGGGAATGGCCATGATCGTGCCCGCAGTCCCAGACCGCGTGCAAACCATACCCCAACACGCCCGCCGAGCCATAGGCCAACAGCAACAGCCCGACGATCACGCGGTTTCGGCAATGCCCATCTTTTCGGTAATTTTTGCCCAAGAATCTCATGTGCTGCCATCATACACACTCCAAATACAATTGGCAATAGATTTGCAAATGAATTGCAAATAACTTTCTCGGACCATGCCAACGAAAAAACGGCCGACTACATGGGTAGTCGGCCGTCAAGCATGGTTTTGCAATGCAATTACAACTTTACGAACGCCGCAGGCCGAGTGCCGCGAGCGAGAGCCCAAGCAGAACAACGGAAGAAGGCTCGGGAGTCGTAAAGGGCGTGGGATCAAAATTATTGTCGCCCGTGCCATTACCCACATTTGACCAATTGCTGGCAACGTCGGCAATCAGCGGCAAAAAGAAACTTAGATCGGGCTGCGCGGTACGTGGGCCAATGTATTTTGCCCCGTCGGAACTAAGGGGAAGCTGAATCGCTTGGGCACCCGTGAGACCACCAAAACTAAAGTTCGCCGCATTTTCAGTCGAGATGGCCGCCAAGAACGTGGGGGTGGCACGAGTACCCGTGAAAGCGTAGATCACTTCGGCAGAGTTCGAGTAGCCAGCATTATTGGAGCCAAAAGTCAGCCCCGCCAACGTTCCCGTTGAGACACTTGCCGGAGACATCTCGTTGTAGACATTCGCCATATCGAGAAAATTAACGACTGTTCCGGCGGGTACATCCGTTGTGACAGTCCAGGCCCAGTCGGCTTCATTGGCATCGGCAAAAGCGGCACCGTTCCACTCGTCATCGGTGAAATTGATGATGGTGCCCGTGGCGATATCTTCTAGCGTGGCCAGAGAGTAGCCGTCCGTCCCGTCGGCATTAAAGCCCACAAACGCCAAGCTAGCCGCTTCCGCCACGACAGCACTAGCCAACAGGACAAGGCCAAGAAATATCCTCACAAGTTTGTTCGCTTTCATTAGACTCGCTCCCTTCCAAAGATGATAAAACTACAAGTTGAAAAAGTTTTCCAGATTCGACAATTGCATGATAAGTCTATATGCGTTTCTCAAGATATAGACACTAGAAAAATTCTCTGATTCTTCATGCTCACTTCACAAACATTTCATTAAGCTAAAAAACAATGCTCCCTGGCTTTCACCCCAGAGAGCATTGCAAGGAGAGATTAACTCAAATCAATTGCTCTCAATTAGATCGCGAGGGCCAGTCCTTCCCAGTCGGCGAAGGCGTCATCGTAAGCATCGCCCTCGTCGTCAGCCGCGAAGGAGAACAGGTCTTCGCTCGTCTCATCGTCGTCGCTGGCAAAGAATGGATCGGCAAGGGCAACCTCGGCAAAGACTTCGCTAATCGCTTCGTCGGTGGAGAGGGTGCTGCTCGACTCAGCGGCAGCCAGCGCCTCGGGCAAGGTCACCCAAGAATTTCTGTCCAAGGTGAAGGTCAGGCTCTGAGTCGCTACGCTGGTTTCGTTATCGTCGGCCGTGCTCGCAGCCTCCAAAGGACCAGTGCCGTAGGTGTTCTGCCATAGTGTCAAGTCCGTGCCGCTGAACGGAGCAGGCGATTGGCCCCGCTGCCAACGCAGGAAGTCACGACCATCCACATCGCCGTCGCCATCGAAGTCGCCGGTCGTCGGGGCAACGGTAATCTGCACCGAGGTGTTGCTGGTCGATCCCGTATTGGCGGCATCCACGGCTCGGCCGTTACCGACCAAACTATTCCCCACGAGATTGATGTTGTAAGTTCCCGCGGGGAGTTGGCCCCCAACTGTCTGAGCACCCGAGAACGTGAGTGACAGGATGGGGGTGCCAAACCCAGTAATCGTGGGAATGAGGTCCACGCCAGCAACAGGCAATCCACTGGTGTTCGTCACGCTAATGCCAATGCCGACGGAGCTATTGGCGCTCCCGTCACCGTCGAGCACCTGCGTAACATTTCCCGAAAAATTCACCTGGACGCCACTTGTGGTGGTGACGCTGGTCAATGTCACGCGTGGATTCTGCACCGCAGTGCCAGTGTTCACCTCACCAGGTGTCGCGGCGGCACCCGGAGAAGGCAAGCCAATAGAAAAAGTCGGGTTGTAGACCAAAGCATCATTGCTACCCAGCAAGTCAGCACCATACCACTGCGCGGCATTGTTCAAGCCCGTCGTGCCAGGCAATCGCGAAACTCCGTCATAAGATTCCACTGGATTGGTGATAAGCGTATTCGACAAACCACCATAGGTCACGTCTGTCGAACTGTTGTCTTTCACACCAATCGAATCAACGACCACGGCCCCAGCTGGAAGTTCCAAACTGCCGTCGTTATCCCAGTCGTAGTCGAAGCGACCGACGAGTAACGGCGTGGTTGGACTATAGACCAGAGCATAGGTCGACGTACCATTATCGTTGCCACCTACGAACTCCGCGTCCAGTTCTGGCAGGCCGATAAAGGTCGTTCCCGTGGGTACTGTCCAACTGAAGTTGTTGAGCGAACCGATCAACGTCGTACCGTTGGAACCATTGTTGTAGGTTCCCAAATCGACCACCAAGTTGGTGGCCCCTTCGTCCGAACCAACGTCACCGCCAATCACGACAACATACAGCGAGCCCAAGCCGACACCTGCCGTGCCAGCGATTTCCAGCAATTCCGAGCCACCGTCATTACCAGGTTGGTTGTAGACGATTTCGCTCATCACCACCGAGGGACTGCCGATACTGAAGTCGTTGTCTCGAATCGTTAGCGTGGATGCGGCCAGAGTGCTGGAGATCGTGCCTAAAGTCGTCCCCGTTAACGCTAGATTGAAGGTTTCGTCGTTTTCACGGGTCGTATCTTGGAACGTGGAAACCGTGAACGTCTTGAACAGATCCGTGGGGCCGAAGGAGACGCTTCCTGTTAGTGGGCTTGTGACATCACCCGCTTCGGCGCTTCCCGTGGTTAACGAATAGCTAACGTTTGCCGCACCAGAGAGTCCGCCAACTCGCTGCACTGTGATCGTGGCGGTGCCCCCTTCAGCGACATCGTATTGAATGTCGGAGAAGGCAAATTCACCAACCCCAACTGGATTTGTGTAAAGGATCGTCAATTCGGGAGCAAAGGGATTCAAACTGCCATCTTCGGAACTTGCAATTACCCAGCTATTGTCCGAATCAGAGGCAATCATCCAGCCAAAGGTCGAGAGCGAACCATTTGCCCAAGCTTGGAGTGTTTCCACACTCACGGGAATCTGCACCAAGCCCGCCTGACCAGGCGTGTTCACTCGGCCATCGACTAAGACAGTAGCTTCGACATTGTCGGGCGTGACGCCATTTTCGATGGCATTGCCTATGCTACCTTGAGGATCATCCCAAGTGGCAACCACATCCCAATCCTGCTTCATGCGAAATAGTTCGATATTCGCACTAGTGGAAGAGGGATTCAACACTTTCACGGTCAAGAAACCACCAAAGATTTGTGCTCCCTCCGGAACCTGATTCATCGCCGCGCCGAAAACATCGTCGAACTTGATCAACGTCTGCGCCGGGCGGGTATTGCTGCCCGTAAGTTCGCCGTCGCCCACTTGGTCATCGACGACCAGCGATTCACCAAAGCCAAGGAACAAATTCGGCTGGCTCGCATCCAAGTAGGTATCCAGCGAGCTGTTGTAGCCATCAGTACCCAATTGGAAAGTAGCCACTTCCACGTCCGCGTCGTTGATCGTGATCGTGGCCAAGCTCGTCGTGATAATGAAAGGAGAGTCAGCACTGGTGAGGCTGACGCTGAAAGTCTCAAAGCCTTCGGCCTGGCTATCGCTAACCAGATTAATGGTGATGATCTCTTCGTCTTCGCCGACACCAAATTCCAGTATGCCCGATTGAGCCACGTAGTCGGTTCCGGCGAGTGCCGTGCCATTGAGGGTGGTGTAAGCCACGTCAATCGCTTGCGAGGTGTCGCCCGTACGAGTCACAGTGAATGAAGCAGTCCCAGCCGCTTCGTCAACGCTCAGCAAATCAGCCGTAATAAACACATTACGCAATGTGTTGGGCGCACCTGGAGTCAACACGGAACCTGCGGGAGCAACCGAACTGATTCTGGTTGTGCCGTTAAGATACTGAATCGGATCATTGTCGACGCGGGTATCAAAAATGTCGCCATTAAACCACGAGCCAATCGAATTTGGCAAAAAGTTGCCTTCACGCCGCGATAGTGCATCGGATGTGAGGTTATTGCTGTTAGCGGCACCCGTCGGCTGATGGATGTGGATACCAGGATGACCCAGTTCTGGTGTCGTCGCGGTACGGTCACGGTCGGCACCCGCTTCCACCACGCCCACACTGTCGATCATCTGGGCCGTACCACTCACGAAGAGCGGATGGTCGAGAATGCCAACTCCCGTGCCAATTGCCGTATTAGACGCGTTCTCGAAGGTACCAATCGTATCGTAATCGGTGCCTTGCACGATCTGATTACCGACACCAGGGCTGTAGACCAAGGCGTAGGTCTGCGATTCATCCTCCAACCCACCCCCAGCCGCGTCGAGGGCGGCCACAATCATGCGATTCGTTTGGGCATCTTGGGTATAGGCCCAGTTCGTGGGAGTCAGCACCAACAGTCCGTTAGCGCCAAAGGTTTGAGCACTAAGATCAACGACCAAGTCAGCAATACCAGCACCCACGCCGGTCGTGCCGCCAGCCGCTTCTTCCTCACTTTCAAACACCACAAAGTAATAGCCTGCCAGCGAGGCACCAGGAGTTCCAATCAACTCGATAAACTCGCGGTTCGTTTCATCCGTGACCGTGCCAATCACGGCCGGATCATCCGAGACGTTAGCCAATACCTCGTTGATTAAGGCATCGTCGTCAGCGATCGTAACCGTCGCCACGTTGTTACTCAGACCAGCTCCGTTCGTGGGAGCCGAGAGTGTGACAATGATTGTCTCATTGCCTTCCAAGGCAGTGTCGCCATTGATGGTAATATTGATCGGGGAGGTCGTTTGACCATCCGCGAAACTCACTGTTCCCGAGGCGATTTCCACGAAATCGGTGGTTTCCGCCGAGCCTGCCAGAACAGAGTAGGTGGCTTGCACCACGCCAGCCCCACCATTCGCTGTTAACCCGCCCAGACGGCTCACTTCTATCGTGGCCGTGGTTGTACCAGAATCCCCTTCGGCAAACCGGGGCGCGGTATCAAGAAGCTGAATTGTGCCTGCACCCGTGGGAGCAGTGAATGTGACATTCAACTTCGGCCGATCACCAGCACCAGCCTCCGAAGTTTCGAAGTCCCAGCCATCCGAGGACGCGCTCTCAATTAACCAACCAAAATTCGGATCACCAGCGGACCAATTTTGGAGAGATTTGGTGACATTGATCGACTTCACACCTGTCGTCGGATCAAATTGAATGCCGTCTGGAGGCAAGTCGGAGGCTTCTCCCTCGGAAGCCTGTACGCCACCAATGCTGCCAAAGGTATTCCAAGTGGCCGTCGCTTCGGTCCAAGGCGTGAGCATCCGATAGAAGCTCATTTGCATGGAAGAGAACGACGAGTTCACGACGCTGAGATCCAAGGTCGCGCTCGTGATCGTCGAGCCGAGCGGAATCTGGCCGGGGCCGTTACCAAAAATATTGTCAAACCGCATCAAACCCTGACGCACGCCATTGGCATCTTGTTGGTCGGGGCTAATCGAGGTTTCCGTGCCAAAGTTGACATTCGCGCTCAGATTGTAAAGCACCGTATCTTGCGTTCCCGCATAACCTGACTCGCCATCACGGAAGGAAGTGACGGCCAGCAAGCGACGATCTTCCAAGGCTTCAAACGAAAATCCCGAGGCTCCTCGGCGAGTGAATGGCTTGTATGACTTCGAGACCTTATTTTTACGACCCTTGCCAAAAAGTGACGAGGCGAAATTGCGCGGCATAATGGTGTTCCCTCAACAATGTTGCTATCTGATCAATAAAATGGGATGAAAAAAACGACTCGACCTGCACACTAGTTATAGTTGTGAATTATGAAGCTAAGTCGAAAGCTAACGTGAATCTCTTGTGAAGCTTACTAAGAAAGAAAAATTCATGAGCGAGGCTAAAGACCTGCACTCGTGTCAACCGACTCTTCCCCGGCACGCGTACACATCGCCTGCCACACAGGTTCATCAATTTCGTTATCAACAAACCGCACCGATGCGTCCGCCATGGCGGCGTTCACGCCACCGTTGTGACGGCTTCTGGCCGCGGCATAGGTTTGACCCGAGTTGTCTTTTTTATCTCCCGCACCTTCACGACAAGGGAGCTGACCATAATCGGGCGAGTCCTTGATGCCAGTACCACAGGCCGAGATAACATCCTCTTCCTTGGCGTTTGGTCTCAAAAATCCTGAAAAGGCTCCTGCCCCCATCGCTGGAATCATCCAAGCCCCGCGCCAATCGTCGTTGCCTGCTCCCCCAACTTCCCCAATTCCTTGCTCATTGGGCGCGTCCCAGGTAAGCACTTCGCTAAGGAGCACTGTGTTGGAAAGTCCATCGGAGACCTGAGCGCCTCTCGTTCCCTTGCCCAGGCGGCCACCAGGGGGATCTTTCTGGATTCGCACCATGCCAAACATCCCGACCATAACTTCAGGCGGGGCAGGGGCAACTCTGCCCAAGTTGTCCCTACCTGCCTGAATTTGAGCCAATTGACCGTACTGAGGCCTCACAGACTCAGTGGGGACCGTATGAATCATCGTTCCGCCACCAAAGCAAGCCACATAATTGCCCTTGGTGAGATGTCCGAAGGCCATGCCCGATGTGCCGTCATCGTCATCGTTGTAGAGCACGGCGATATCCGTGCCTGCCGTTGGGCACAGCATCGATTCCACCGATTTACCGCCTAAACCGAACTCCTCGCCTCGTTTCGCATCCCAGTTGTCAGCCGGGTTCGCTTGCTGGATATCTTCTGGAAATGTTTTGAGCGCACGAGAAGCCAAATTCGCCAGGGAACCTTGCTCGATATAGCCGAACAACTGTACGGCCCAGTCAGGTCCATAGCATTCGCACTGGTGCTGAGTGCCAGCAACTACCCAAGAGTTCTGGGGGCCACTCGGCTGAATGTCAACGCAAGTCGGTCCCCCCGGGGGGAAGTAAGTGTTCGCCGACTCGAAATTCATGCACGACAACGCGAGCTGCTTGAGATTATTCACGCATTGCGTCCGCCGAGCCGCTTCGCGGGCCGCTTGGATCGCGGGCAGCAATAACGCCACCAGCACACCAATAATTGCGATCACCACCAATAACTCGACCAAAGTAAAAGCCGAGCGGGATCTGTGATACATTCAGGTTTTCCTTTCCTAAATTGAAATTGCCATTCGGGCCTGCTTAGTTTCCGTCTCTTACTCGCAAGAGACATTCAACGCCTCGACACTGCTATCAGCCCCAATGCCGAGCATCCTAGTGGTCAATTAAGAAGAAACGTCGAGCATCGTGTGAATTCATTGTGATGATTTGGCGAAGAGACTCGTCGTCGACGGCAAGCAGATTAGAATCGGGCGCTTTGGAGAAAATAGTCGCCCCCTCTTGAGGTCTTATTCGCGCAACCATATATTTGGATAAGCGAATATGAAAACAATGTCCCTTGCCACCGTCGATCAATTATTTCGGGCCGTCTCCGACCCAACGCGCTTACGCATTTTGAATTTGCTCAGCGCGGGTGAGCTATGCGTTTGTCATATCGTCGATACCCTGCGAATGCCCCAGCCCAAGATTTCTCGGCACTTAGCTTACCTACGCAAGGCGGGGCTCGTGCTTGCCAGGCGCGAGGGCTTGTGGATTCACTATCGCCTGGCTCCCGCCGCCAACGAGTTTCACCAAAAGCTGCTCGACTGCCTCGCCTGCTGTTTCGAGGATCTCCCCGTATTGGCCAAAGACGCTAAGCGTATTGATCGCTCCGACTGCTGTTGAACAGGATGACACCTCCATGAGTTCCAAACCAAATGTTCTTTTCCTCTGCACAGGCAATTCCTGCCGCAGCCAAATGGCGGAAGGTTTTCTGCGTCAACTCAGCCCTGACCGATTCGAGGCCCACAGCGCGGGAACAAATCCCGCCACGCAAGTTCATCCTCATGCTGTTGAAGTCATGCACGAAAAAGGTATCGACATCTCTGCTCAACACCCCAAGGGAGTTGCCGAGTATTTGGGACGCTTGCCCGTGAGACATCTCATCATCGTCTGCGAGGGGGCTAACGAATCGTGTCCCCGGATCTTTCCCGGCATTATGGACCGTCACTTTTGGCCGTTTGACGACCCGGCGACATTTGTCGGGTCAACAGAAGCCACCAAGCAAAAATTTCGCACGGTCCGCGATTCCATCGAAATGCAAATTAAAGATTGGCTGGAGAAACAAGTATGAGCATCGAACAAATTGTCCAAGACAAATACGCCGCCGTCGCGCGCAGCGGACTCTCGACCGATCACGCGGGGGTCAAAGCCGTCGCCGAGGCGTTTGGTTATTCGGGCGAAGAGCTCGCCTCGATTCCCGCCGAGGCGAACATGGGCCTCTCGTGCGGAAACCCCACCGCCTTCGCCAGCTTGAAGCCGGGCGAAGTCGTCGTCGATCTCGGCAGCGGCGGTGGACTCGACGTGTTTCTCGCCGCCGCCAAGGTTGGTCCAACCGGCAAGGCCATCGGCATCGACATGACCCCGGATATGTTGAACCTGGCGCGCGCGAACGCCACAAAGGCAGGCCTAACCAATGTCGAATTCCATGAAGCCTCCATCGACAACATGCCGCTCGCCAGTGCCACGGTCGATTGCGTGATTAGCAACTGCGTGATTAACCTCGCCTCGGATAAGCCAGCCGTCTTTCGCGAGATCGCGCGCATTCTCAAGCCCGGCGGACGACTCGCCGTGAGCGACATCGCGCTGAAGCAACCCTTGCCGCCGGAACTTGGCAGCGATCTGATGGCCTATGTCGGCTGCATCGCCGGGGCAATTCTTATCGACGATTATGTCGCTGGCTTGAAATCCGCCGGCTTTGAGGCCGTGCAAGTCGTGGACACCGGCTCCGATCTCAATGCTTATGCGCAGGTCGAGAATCAAGCAGGCTGCTGCTCCCCCGCGATGGGCGACGGCCTGCCGGTGGTCTCCTGCTGTACGCCAACCCTCCACGAGAATTTGACCGAGCTTCTCACCCGCTACGATGTGAACGACTTCGCGGCCAGCGTGAAGGTCTACGCGGTGAAGCCGTAGCCGCATTTCGCACAGCAAAAATCAGCTCCAGCCAAGTATTTCACGGATTTTCCAATTTCTACTTGCAATTTTTCCGCTAGCTCGGCAGAATACTGAACATGCGTACACAACCCGTGGAGTCCTGTCCATGTTTTTAGAAACCACGAATCAAACGAATTGCACGAATAAGATTGTTTTTAAGGAAGAAAGCTTTCACATCATCGGGGCCTGCTTCGAGGTCTATAACGAGCTGGGAAATGGGTTTCTCGAGGCCGTCTACCAGGAAGCACTTGCTCTCGAATTCCATGACCAGTTGATCCCCTTTATCGATCAACAATTGTTGCAATTGAAATATAAGAGCCACAATCTTCAAACTCTGTATAAGCCGGATTTCATCTGCTTCGGCAAAATCATTCTCGAAATCAAGGCGGTCCGCAGGCTCACGGATGAGCATCGCTCTCAGGTACACAACTACCTTAAGGCCACAGGTTTCAAACTTGGCCTGCTCGTCAACTTCGGCCAACACCCCAAAGTCGTCCATGAACGTATCGTTCGTTAATCTCCCAATCCCATTCGTGCAATTCGTTCTATTCGTGGTGAAAAAATTATGCTCGCAAAATTGCATACCCTTTCGCTTCTCGGAATCGATGCTCTCCCCGTTGAAGTCGAGGTCGATGTCTCCCCCGCCGCGATGCCTAAAGTACTGCTAGTCGGTCTTCCCGAAGCAGCGGTTAAAGAAAGCACGCATCGCATCGAACGAGCTTTGGTGAACAGCGGGTACGTGAGGCCCCAAAACCGAGTTGTGATCAATCTCGCTCCGGCGGAGTTGCCCAAGCAAGCCGCGTCTTTCGATTTGTCAATCGCGCTGGGACTCTTGGCTGCCAGCGGGCAACTCGAATCCGACTTGTTCGACCACTACGCTGTCGCTGGTGAGCTCGCGCTCGATGGCAATACTCGGCCAATTAAGGGCGCTTTATCCATGGCGATGGCTGCGGCGGCGGGCATGGGAACCAAGCGAAGAATTCGCGGCATCGTTGTCCCATCGGCCAATGCTGCGGAAGCCGCGGTGGTCGAGAACATTGAAGTGGTGGCGGTCGATAGCCTCGCGCAAGCCGCCGCGTTCTTCGCCGGGCATTTGCCTCTGGAGCCGACCCCTTCGCAACTTGAAGAACTCTTCGACAAACTCGGCGGCTACGAAGTGGACTTCGCCGACGTGCGCGGCCAAGAGATGGCCAAACGCGCGATCACCCTCGCTGCTGCCGGCAACCATAATTTACTCATGGTCGGCCCACCGGGGTCCGGCAAGACGATGCTCGCCAAGCGCGTCCCCACTGTGTTACCAGGATTGAGTGCCGAAGAATCGATCGAAACGACGCGCATTTACAGCGCAATGGGCAAACTTCCCCGAGGCAAGCCGCTCCTCGCCCGCCGGCCCTACCGCGCCCCCCATCATACGATTAGCAATGCTGGCCTCGTAGGAGGCGGATCAATTCCCACGCCGGGCGAAATCAGTCTCGCGCATAATGGCGTGTTGTTTCTCGATGAGCTTCCCGAGTTCCATCGCCAAACGCTTGAAGTGCTAAGGCAACCGCTCGAGGATGGCCGCGTCTCGATCAGCCGCGCACTTAGCTCCAGTGAGTTTCCCGCCAGCTTCATGCTGGTCGCCTCGCTTAATCCTTGTCCGTGTGGTTATCGCAACGACCGTCGCCGAGAGTGCCATTGCACCGTGCCTCAAATCGAGCGCTACATGTCAAAAATAAGTGGTCCCCTACTCGACCGCATCGACCTACACATCGAAGTCCCCGCCGTACCCTATGGCGAATTGTCATCGAAGACTCTTGGCACGAGCAGCGCCACGATGAAAGAATCCGTCGTGCGAGCGCGGACTCGACAAGCGGAACGTTTCGTCGGCACGAGTACCCGCACCAACGCCCAAATGACCTCTCGCCAACTCCGCGAACAATGCCCGCTCGATGCGACCTGCCAAAAGCTGCTCGAACAAAGTGTCGATCAACTCGGCCTTTCCGCTCGGGCCCACGACAAGGTTCTCCGTGTCGCGCGGACCATCGCCGATGTCGACGGCGCGGAAAACATCGGCGTCGAACACATCAGCGAAGCAATCAACTATCGGATGTTGGACAGGCAGTTTTGGTCCTAGCCGCGTTGCAACGCACGGAGCCTTCATGAGTTGCTACCTCTTCACCGCTAGTTGGCTCCCCGATCGCCCTCAAGGCTATGTTCACTGGAAGCGAGGCCTAAGTTCGCCAAATCTTGCGTTAGCCGCGTGTTATAAAGATGAACAGAAAGAGACGACTGTTGAACTTTCTCTAAATCAACAAACCGAACTCGTCCATGAAGTTCTGAAGGCTGCCGCATTTCAGAGCTTTCGTTTACATGCCGTGGCTTGTGAAAATTCCCACATACATGTCCTAGCCAGTTGGAAAGACCCTCGCCCAGCCCCTATCTTGCGACGCTCACTGCGCCATTCATTCACCCAGCGGCTCAATCAGCACGAAAAGCGACCTTGGTTTTCCCGTGGAGGCGATCTCAAACGTGTCCGCACCCAAAGCCATTTTGATCACTTGTATTATGTGTACCTACCATCTCACAGTGGCATGAAGTGGAACCCTGAGAAGGGGATTTATCAATAGTGTGTTAGCCGTGTTGCAACGCAACACACGGCGCGTTGCATTGTTTAAGCGCGCGCCGTGTGTTGCGTTGCAACACGGCTACATAAATAGCGCCGCTTCCAGCGCTAGTCCTGGTCCAAACCCCAGCGCCACGCATGGTCGCAGCACCCGCTCTTGCTGCATACGATCCAAGATAAACAGCGTTGTCGGGGAGGACATGTTACCGTACTCCGCGAGAATCTCCCGCGAGGTCGCCAAGCCATTCGAGCCCAAGTGAAGAGCTTCCTCCACGGCGTCGAGAATCCGCGGTCCGCCCGGGTGGACCGCCCATGATTTTATATCCTCTACCGACAAGCCTTGAGGGCGGAGCCAATTTTCCAGCCACGGGCGTAAACCTTCGGCAATGATGGCCGGAACTTGTCTGGATAGCGTCATTTCAAAACCGTGGTCCCCAATCGTCCAAGTCATCGCGTTTTGCGAATTGGAAAACAAACAGCTTCCCGTTGCCGACAAACACCAGTCGCTCTCGGCAGGCTTTGTCGCTGTGCCAACAATCACCGCTGCGGCTCCGTCGGCAAACAGAGCGTTCGCAATAATCTTTTGTGGATCCCAGCCATAATAATAATGCAGACAGCAAAGCTCCACGGCAGAGACTAAAACTCTCGCTTGCGGTTTCGCGGCAACATAGGCCCGAGCGACCCGCAATCCATTGAGCGCTCCATGGCAACCCATGTATCCGACATGAGTGCGCTCAACTCCCTGCGACAAGCCAAGACTTTCGATCAGCGCATGATCCACGCCCGGTGCCATGAAGCCCGTGCAAGAAACTGTCACGACGTGCGTGATCTCGTTGATTTCTATTTGGGCCTGTTGCACGGCTGCCCGCGCTGCCGAAGTGGCAAGCGGCGGTGCCAATTGGGTATAAAGCTCCATGCGTTGCGCCGTCGTAGGCCCGCGATCGCCCGGTAGCTTTTTCGGCAGAAAAACTGATTGCGAGTGATTTGTTCCGTCGATCACGTCGCGCACAACTTGAGGACCAAGACAAAACCGTCGGGTACTAATTCCCGAACCGGCATAGATGGCCGACAGCCACGTCTCCTGCTCCTCGGTGCCGTTACACAGTGAACGGGCCAGCAGTAGAGCATCGTCCTTGTCGATGACCGCATCGGGAAGCGCGGTTCCCATTCCCAGGATGGCGGTTGTCATAGCGGGTTGCCTTGTGAGGTGCTTGGCGCGTTCAGCCGCCGCATGATGGACTGAGCCAGGGAAGGTTTGTAACGAAGCAATTGAATTGCTAGGCGCACCAACACCGGATATCGCAACACCCGCGCGACCAGTCGGCAGGTACTTTGTCGGTTTGTCACTATATTATGATATTTGTCGGACCATTCCTTGCCGATCTTCGCGTCCCAGCGTTCCGCCGCACGCAGGGCCAGCGGAGCGATCGCGACCGCTGAAGCGAGTGCCCAGGCAATTCCTTCGCCTGTGAACGGTTCAACGTACCCCGCCGCATCACCCAGCACCAGCACTCGGTCACACGACAAACGCGATGCTTGACGTGTGAGAGCAGCCGTGCCGCGCCAGGGCATCTCCGCAAGTCCTTCGATCACGGGCCAACCCACTTCCGCGATGATGTTCGACGCAGCCGGTCCCGGTCCGCCTGCGGCAACAACCGTCTGGCGATCAAAAGCCGCCGCCACATCGAGTCGACCATCTTCCAATCTCACGAGGCCCACATACCCTCCCGCTGAACACGCCATCAACACGCTGCCCGGTTCGATAAACTCCGGCACTTTCTGCAATACCACGCCCGCTCCGATCCGCGAATTCTTTGCTGCCACGGCCGAAAAATCATCTTGTCGGGCGAGCAATTTCCCCCCAAGTCCATCCGCCGCCAAGACGAGTCGAGCCTGCACGGCCACTTGCCGTCCCGCTTGGGTGAGCACAACTTCTCGATGCTCGAGATTCGCCATACCAAGCGTGGCGTTCGTCTCCGAGAAAAATTGCACGCCACTCGCCACGGCAGCTTCGATCAGTGCCGCGTCAAAAGCCTCACGAGATAGTGAAACTCCTCCCGGCAAAGCAACCTCCGCCCGGCATCCCCGCGCAGCCAGCAATAAACGCTTCAACGGGACGGCACCCAAGTTCGCGGTGAGATTTCCGAGTGAGACACTCGCAAGCGTACTCAAGGCGGAAGCATTGAGACAGCATCCACAAACTTTCCATCTCGGAAACGACGCCCGATCCACGAGCAGCACTGCCGCACCCTGCAACGCGATTTGTCTGGCCGCGAGCGCACCCGCCGGCCCCGCGCCGACGACGATCACATCCCACGTTCGGCCGGCTGCTTCGGTCAGGTTGGTCATGGCAGAATTCAAACCTTTACCCAACTGAGCAAAAATCGTCGCGGCCAACGCTCCACGATGGTCGCCCCCTCAAGTCCAGCGCGTGCCAAAAGGGTAAACATTTCGTTCCGCGTAAACGCCCCTGCCACCGAACGGGGACCGTCGCAGTGAACCACCGGCGAGAAAGATAAGAGTCGCGTCCCCACATGAGCCAGCAGTAGCCCCAACGGACTCCGCAACAGATCATTGACCAGGATCAGCCTCTCCGTCTGGTTCGCCATTTTCTTCAGCAAGTGTGTCGCCTGATCGTCGGTAAGATGATGCAGAAACAGCGAACACAAAATAACATCGAAGCCGGTGGGCAATGGTTCTTTCACAACATCAGCCACGAAAAAACTCAAATTCATTTTCGCGGGGCAAGCTCGTTGGCTGGCATACTCAATCGCGACGTCACTGATGTCGCAACCTGCAAATTTCATCGGCAGGCCAGTTCGGCGAGCTTTGTTCGCCAATCGCCAGAGCACATCTCCTCCACCGCAAGCAAGATCAAGCACGCGAAGCGGTCGACCCAACTCACACTGCAAATCTTTGAGTGGCCCCCAAAAGCTGTCGGCGCTGCGACTCCAGAAGTTAATTCGCCCCAGTCCTCGCAGAGCTTGACGATGCTGCTCGGCATCGAGACCCGGCTGATCCATGAGCTCCGGTTGCAGGTTGCGGACTGTCACGCTGGGATAAAATGGCATCGCGCGCATGACCTCCGCACAGCGTGTAGAACCGAAAACAATATTATAGGGCGAGCCATTGCCGAGCGACAGTGAGCGACCGAAATGCCGTGTGTTGCGTTGCAACACGGCTAGCGCCGTAAACCTTGTTTCCCCTTTCCCCTTTCCACTTTCGCCTTTCCACTCTCCGCTTGCCCCGTCATCTCATACAAAAACCGACTCGGCACGGTCGGTCGCGGCTTACCCCATTTGCGGCGCGTCAGCGCGAACGACAGTGTCAATTGATCTTGCGCTCGGGTTACCCCCACGTAACACAAGCGGCGCTCCTCGTCGATCGCATCCCCTTCAATCTCAACCGACCGCTTGTGTGGCAAGATGCCTTCCTCCATGCCAACCATATACACGTAAGGAAATTCCAAACCCTTGGCCGAATGCAGCGTCATCAGCGCAATCGCGTTATTCTTGAGTTGGTTTTCCTTGTCATCGGTGTTCTCTTGCCCACCCAGGGCAATATCGTCGAGAAACTCTTGCAGCGTCGGCTGCTTCGTGTGGGCTTCGTAGGAAGCCGCCGCGTTGACGATCTCCTCCAGCGACGCCGCTCGCGCTTCACGGTCATTCGGATCGGGGTATTGCCGGTCGATTTCCCGACGATAGCCGGTCTCGGCAATCACTTCGCTCACTAACTCTGATATCACAAGCTTTTCTTTCGCCTTTTGCAGCGAAACAATCAATCGTTGAAACTTCTGCACCGCTTCGACGGCAGTTGCATTGATTCCCGCTTGACCCGCCTCGGGCAAAACTTCCCAAACCGTCTTTCCTTGGGCAGTCGCGGCGGCCACCAGTTGCTTCACCGTCGATGCCCCAATATTGCGGGCCGGCGTGTTGATGATCCGCAACAGCGACGGCTCATCCCGCGGATTCTCAATCACTTTGAGGTACGCTAGCAAGTCACGAATTTCCTTGCGATCAAAAAAGCTCATCCCTCCCAACAGCACATACGGCAATTTCGCGCGGCGAAGTTCCGTTTCAAATGAACGCGGCTGTTCATTCGTCCGGCAAAGAATCGCAAAATCCTGCGCACGCACGCCGGGCTCCGCCAACATCCGCGCAATGTCGGCCACCACTTGCTCCGCCTCTTCGGTTTCATCTTGCAATTGCATAATCCGTGGTCGCTGGCCATTGGGTCGCGCGGCACGCAATACCTTTTCATGGCGTAACCTATTAAATGCAATCAGCGTATTGGCGTAACCGAGAATCGCCGCCGTGGATCGATAGTTATCTTCCAGGCGGATCACCTTCGCCTCGGGCCAATCTGTTTGGAACCGCAAAATGTGTTGCACCTCAGCCCCGCGCCAGCCGTAGATCGACTGGTCATCATCACCCACCACGCACAGATTGCGGTGCCCCATCGCCAAGCCTTTGACAATTTGGTACTGACTCTGATTTGTATCTTGATATTCATCGATCAACACATGATCAAACAAACTCGCCTCTTCACGCCGAGCGGCGGGAAACTTGGCGAACAATTGCTGGGTGAGCAGCAACAAATCATCAAAATCAACCATGCCCTTCGAACACAGGTGCTCCTGATACCGCCGGTAAGCCGCCGCGGCGAGGTGTTCTTTGTCAGAGTCGGCGACCGACGCCGCGCGACTCGGTTCGTAGCATTTTGTTTTCCACTGCCCCACAATCGCCAGCAAATCCCCCGGCCGCAGCGATTCGTCGGGACAGCGAATCTCCCGCAGCGCCGCGCGGGCCTCGGCTTCCTGATCGCCCCGATCGCAAATCGTGAACTGCCGCGGATAGCCCAGCTTCTCAATGTGCCGCCGCAAGACTTTCACGCACAGCGAATGGAATGTCGAAATCAACGGCCGCGTTTGCAATTTCTTCTTGGGGCCCAACAATTGGCTCGCCCGTTCCTGCATTTCTCCCGCCGCCTTGCGGGTGAATGTGACGGCCAAAATCCGCTCGGGCTTGGTGCCGTGGCGAATCAACTCAGCGATGCGATAAGTCACGACGCGCGTCTTGCCCGTCCCCGCGCCGGCCAACACCAACAGCGGCCCGCTCAGCGTGCTGACCGCTTCGCGTTGCGGCGGATTGAGCTTGTCGGACATGGCAGTCAACTTATTTACCGAAATCTGGACTGGGAAACCTTGGATCGTAGCCCGCTTCTCTCCGCAAGAAAAGGACTTGACGCGACAGGCGGAAGCAACACCCCGCGCGAGCCGCCTTGACGCTCACCGGCGTCCATTTCTACACTTCGAGAAAGCACGCGGATACAATCCGCGCTCAACTTGTCCCCCAATAAGACCCGGAACGCCATGAAATCCGAACGCCGTCACGACCTCGAAACCAACCAACTCGCCGTCCAAGTGCAAGATTTACTCGACCGCGCGAAACCCTACGCCTCGCAAATCGCGCTCGTGATCGTGGGGCTTATCGCGCTCGCTTACATCGGATCCATGTGGGGCAGCGCCAGCTCATCGACCGAGCAGTCGGCCTGGGATGAGTTCACACTCGCCAGCTATTCGACCGACCCCGATTTGAATTCCATGAAACTTCTCGCCGAGAATGAGGAGTACACGGGCACGTCCGTCCCTGAATGGGCTTATCTTGCTTGGAGCGATCGCCAAGTCTTATTGGCTTCGCAATCGTATCTCACCGACCGCACCACCACCAACAAGCGGCTTGAACAAGTGCTGCCACTGTATCAGGCCTTGGACAAAGATTCCGACAATTCTCAAATACAAGATCGCGCTCGCTTTGGCATGGCCCAAGTCCTGGAAATGCAGGGAAAGGTTGAAGAAGCCCGCGCAGCTTATGCTCGTGTGAAAGGTGATCTCTCCGCGCTTGCCGACGATCGTGCCGAACAGCTTGATTCTCCTGAAGTGAAAGCTGCTTGCGATTGGTTGGCCACGGCCGAACTTCCCAAACGCGAAGTCCCGAGCACCAGCGGAGCCGCCTTGGGCACACGCCCCAATTTTGATGCCGAGGTTCCCGCTCCTCAGCCGAACAAGACACCGATTACCGACACGCGCACCCTGGAAGAGATTATCGAGGGTCAAACCAGTCCCGCCGCGACAGACAAAAATCGCTACGGCGAGGCCGAGGAAGCTGAAGCCGAACCCGAAGCCACAGCCACCGAAGCCGAAGCGAATGACGCTGACGAGCCAGCCACCGACGCGGCGGGGCCATGAATCCCGACGAAGTTGAGTTAATCGAGGGTGATGACGACGACGCCGATCTCGCGCTCACCGAAAACTTAGCTGTTCCCTCTGCAGAAAAGTTTCAATTCGTTGTGCCTGCCGAAGCGGCCGGCCAACGGCTCGACGCCTTTCTAACTCAGCAAATCAGCCTCACCGCGCAGATTCCGCAAACCAGTCGCGTGAGAATCAAGCGTGGCATCGACGCCGGCACGACGCTTGTCGATGGCGTTGCCGAGAAAGCCGCTCTTCGTCTTGAAGCGGGCCAGCACATCGATTTCACTCTGCCCCCGCCTCCAGCCGTCGGTCCCGAGCCGGAACCAATTCCGCTCGACATTCTCTACGAAGACGCCGCGATTGCCGTCGTCAACAAACCCCCCGGCATGGTCGTCCATCCGGCACGCGGGCATTGGTCGGGAACCTTGGCCAGTGCGCTCGTTCACCATTTCGGCCAACTCAGCCAGCATGGCGGCGCGATCCGACCCGGCATCGTCCACCGCCTCGACCGCGACACGAGCGGCGTGATGGTCATCGCCAAAACCGACTCAGCCCACATCAATCTTTCAGAACAATTTCAGAACCGCACCGTCGAAAAAGAATACCTCGCCATCGTGCTGGGCAGCCCCGACCGCGACCGCGACATCATCGACTTCCCGATTGCCAGTCATCCCTCGCAGCGCGAGAAAATGGCGTTGCTCGCCAATCACTCCACTAGCCGCCCCGCGCAAACTTTTTACGAAGTGGCAGAACGCTTTCGCGGTTTCGCGCTTATCCGCTGCTTTCCCAAGACAGGCCGTACGCACCAAATTCGCCTGCATCTGGAATCGATCCGCTGTCCGGTGCTCTGCGACAAACTCTATGGTGGCCGGGCCCGACTCACGCTCGCGGAATTGCGGAGCATGACCCGCATGAAAAACCTGGCCCCCGAAGCACAACATGGCGATGTCGTCCTCACCCGCCAAGCCCTCCATGCCCAAGTGCTACGCATCATTCATCCCACTACGGGGGAATCACTCGAATTCCGCGCCGAACTCCCCGCCGATCTCGATCACGTCCTAATGCTCTTGCGACAAACCGCGAAAAGGGATTAGTGTTAGCCGGTCCGCCACGGCGGATCACGATGCCGTATGGTCAGTTAGCCGGCATCGTCCCGATGCCGTTAGGCCCGTTGCAAAGTTCGCGGTTCAATTCGGAGTTAAACAACCATGGGCATGATCAAGGAATTCAAAGAATTTGCCATGCGCGGCAATGTTGTCGACATGGCGGTCGGTATTGTCATCGGTGGGGCGTTTGGCAAAATTGTCAGCTCGCTCGTCGGCGACGTCATCATGCCGGTTCTCGGCAAGCTCACCGGCGGCGTCAATTTCACCGATCAATTCCTGTGGCTCGGCGACGGCGAAAAACCCGCCACGCTGGCCGCCGCCAAACTGGCTGGGGGTGCGTATCTCGGTTGGGGGGCCTTCGCCCAAAATGTGCTCGACTTCGTGATCGTCGCCGCCGCCATCTTCGCGATGATCAAAGTGATGAACTCGCTGAAGAAAACCGAGCCCGCACCACCCGCCGCGACTCCCGAAGACATCGTGCTCCTCCGCGAAATCCGCGACTCGCTGGCGAAGAAATAATTAACCACAAAGGCACGAAGCACACAAAGCACAAGTTGCAAATTATCCATCGAAAACTTGCAATTCTGTTTTCCTTAGTGCCCTTTGTGTCTTCGTGGTAAATCTCTTATTCGAACAGTGACTTCATCAGGTTTGTCGTCCCCAGCGTGCGAGGGCTCACCAACAACTCCCCCGCCGCAAAACCGGCGGCGTGTCCCAATTGCGCGGCCGTTGCTTCAATCCGTGGATAAATGTATTGCTTGGCGGCGGGGAATTGCGTCTTATAACAGCGCACCGCGGCCAGCTTCGCTTCCAGAGTGTCGCTGATATCGACAACCAACTGCCCGGCCCCTTCCAACGGATGCGTGGAATGAGCCACCAGCGTGTAATACATCTGCGCTGCAATCGAATGCGGTGGCAAATTCGTGAAGTCAACATCCCACTTCGTGAGCCGCGAATAAAACACCGCCGCATCGGTAATCTGCATCGCCTGCCAATGGTCCGGTGACGCGAGCGGCGTCTTTTCGCCGAGTCCAATTACGAGCCTGGGCCGATACCGGCGGAACTCAATCGCTAGCTTCACTCGGGCTTCGTACGAATCAAACAACTTACGATTCGGCAAATCAAGCGTCAGCCGCATCTGCACGCCAAGTATCGCCGCCGCCGCCTTGGCCTCAGCCAAACGTTCTTCCGGCCCCGACGAACCAGGTGTCGGTTCACCGTCGGTGAGATCAATGATCCCCACGCGATAACCCTGCCGCACCAGCTTGGCAACAGTCCCCCCGCAGCCGATTTCCACATCGTCAGGATGCGCCCCTACGGCAATCACATCCAGTTGTTCCGTTTCGCTAACAGTCATTCCGTATCCTTGCAAAGAGGGTCTCTCGCAAAGGTGCGAAGGCGCAA
>JAWXAV010000046.1:0-118572 GCA_034439695.1 Bythopirellula sp.
AGTGGTGGGCCGAAACATTGGCAAACCGCAGGACAATGTCGCAGCTTTCGCGGCGACCGATGAGTAATTGCTTCTTCAACAAGGGAATGGGGTCGCCGCCGCCAAGCGGAGTTAGTTCACCATACATGTTGTCACGCTCTTGTGAAAAACGAGTTTCGCCCCAACAATGAGAACACTGATGATGGGAGGGGTCAAAATAAAATAAATAATGTCTGTGAGCCATCCGTACCCTGATACGAGTTTGAACTCCACAGGGATTACAGCATGTCTCAAAATACCCATCCTGGCCAGCCTTTACTTTACGCAGTCCATTCCGTGTCGTCAACTAACTCACTATCTGGTAGGGATTTAACGCCGTCCTGGCGAGTCGCGGGGCTCCGCTATTATTCCTACAATCATGCCCTCGCCCAACGGTTTCAACACCGCGTGCAAAAGATAAGTCTCGATGCCGGCTTTACCTGCCCCAATGTCGACGGCACGGTCGCCAAAGGGGGGTGTACCTTCTGCGACAACCGCAGCTTTAGCCCCAGCCGCCGACTGCCCCGCGCCGGCATTTTGGGCCAGATCGACCAGAGCATCGCCCGGATGCGCAATCGCTACAAAAGCTGCGAGCATTTTCTCGCCTACTTTCAACCCGCCACCAACACCTACGCCCCGGTGGAAAAATTACGCGCCCTCTACGAGGAAGCACTCAGCCACCCCCAGGTCGTGGGACTCGCCGTCGGCACGCGCAGCGAGTGTGTCCCCAACGACGTGCTCGATCTGCTGGAAGAAATCGCTTCCCGCACCTATGTCTCCGTCGAGTACGGCATGCAAACCATGCACAATCGCTCGCTCGATTGGATGAATCGCGGGCATCACCACGATTCGTTCCTCGACGCGGTCGAGCGCAGCCGTGGTCGCGGCTTTGAAATCTGCGCCCACGTCATGCTTGGCCTGCCGGGAGAATCCCACGCCGACATGCTCGCCACCGCGCGGGAACTCGCCCGGGTGAACATCGACGCGGTGAAGATTCACAACTTGTACTGCGTGAAGAACACGCGGCTCGCCGAGGAAGTCGCGGCGGGAACAGTCACGCTCATGGAGCGCGACGATTACGTCCGCACGGTGGTCGATTTTTTGGAGCTCTTGCCCCCCACGATGGTCGTCGAGCGCATCAGCGGCGACGCCCCCCCCGACTATTTCATCGGTCCAACCTGGTGCCTCGACAAAGCCGCCGTCAAACGCGCAATCGAAGCAGAATTCGCCCGCCGCGACACCTGGCAAGGAAAACAAATCCCCCTCCCCAGTACTCTGGGGAGGGGCTAGGGGAGGGGGCTTTTGAACTTTGGAATAGCCTCTGAATCGAACGGTATTCGCCCACAACGACGATCTGTGCTATTATTAGAAAATGCTCCCATTCGAAGCGATCTTCGGCGCAATCCATGACCTCAGTTATGAGGAAAAGCTCAAGCTACGCTCATTGCTTGAAGAGGAATTGAAAGAGGACGGTCCACCGCGTGACCCAAAACAAGCCAAGTCTTTGATAGGTTTCTTGGCTGATGAACCCGAGCTCGCCGATAAGATAGTGGAATACGCAATGGCAGCTCGCGAGACACGCTTGATGAGACTGCCTCGTGAATAAGTCTCTGCTTGATACCGACACGTTATCTTGGGTCAATAAGGCAAAGGATCCTATCATAATAACGACAGCAACTCGTTATTTGAGTTATTACGGAAATTTCACGTTTTCTTCCGTAACTGTCATGGAGGTCGTTCGTGGATACAACTTGGCTGGAAATACAAACAAGCTGGCAGGCTTTTTGGACAGCCTGTCAACGCACGAAATTCTCGACTTCGAGACATCGACGGCCGTGCTCGCAGGAGAAATCGATGCGGCACTTCTGAAAACCGGTCAGCCTATTGGCAGGGCCGACCCCATGATTGCCGCCACGGCAATCGAATGCTCGCTAATCTTGGTCACCGGCAACACTAAACACTTTGAGCGCATTCAGGCCCTGGGGTATCTGCTGCAGATCGAAGATTGGCGAGCGGCAACGCCTTAGCAAGCTCATTTGCATTTGTCCAAAAAAGTACCGGAGACAGGACTTGAACCTGCACGCCCTTGCGGGCACATGGACCTGAACCATGCGCGTCTGCCAATTCCGCCACTCCGGCATGTGAAGAAACCTATTGTAAGGGGGAAGGCCGAAGGCGGAAGGGGGATTTTCTTTTCCCCCCTCCCCCTTTCTTCAGTATCGCGGCACCTCCGGATCAATCTCCACCGACCAGGCATCAATCCCCCCCGCCATCGATTGCACGTTCGCAAAGCCCTGCTCGCGGAGCCAGTTCGTCACCCGCAGGCTCCGCATCCCCTTGTGGCAATGCACGACAATCGCAGCGTCCCGCCACTCGGCCAATTCCCCCACGCGATCCACCAACTCGCTCATCGGCACAAGCCGCGCCCCGGCAATCGCCGCTACAACGTGCTCGTCCTGCTCACGACAATCGAGGAGCAGAAACGGCTCCCCCCGCTCCAGCCGCGCTTGCACATCGGCACAAGAGATTTCCAAACCCTCAGACATCATCAAATACCCCAACAAGCCCAGGGACGGCGCTCCCTGGGTCCGAAGTTGTACACGCACTTCGACCCGGGGAGCGCCGTCCCCGGGCTTGATTCACACAATAAACAAACAAAAAAACGTCGTGGTGCAATTGCTCGCACCACGACGTTCGTTAACTTTAACAGAACAACACCAATTACGGCAGTTCCACGACTTCGTTACCCGCCCGGGTCACCAGCCGCACATAGGTGTTGGCATCAACATCGTCGTTGATACTCTTCCCATGGGCATCGGCAAAGGCGTGCTGCACCGTACCAGGATGGCCGCTCGAGGGGCCAAAGATCCGAGCACCAGGACCACCTGTGCCCGCGTGGATCCAAGGCTTCTGATAAATATTCTCTTCGGAATCATTGACAGCTGGTGGCCCAGTTCCGGTGATTCCGCCCAGTCGTTTAACATCGTTACCCACATTAATCGCCAAGGCACCATCAGAACTGTTGACCCAACCCAACACGGCTGGCGTACCAGTCGTTGCTGGCGCAGGCTTGCCAATCTTTGGAGTTTTATCATTGCCAGGATCGACGGCCACAACATAAGCGCTCAAGCCACTGATCCACGAAGCAAACGTCTCTTCCTTCGACTCGGCAAACAAAATGGTGTTTGCCGTGCCATCACGGACGCCAGCAAACGTCACTGCCGTCGGCTGCCGCTGTAAAGCAAAAATACTCACGGCGTCATTACCAAGAGCAGGAGTGTTGATGGTATTCTGTGGGAATACAATCGCGCCATTGCCGGCCAACTGCTTGAAAGCGGTTGCGCTCGTCATGCTGTCGTAAAGACTTCCTGTGGTCGCACCGGTATCCGAAGCACCGTTCGCGCCAGTCTGTCCATCCGCATTGTAATGTGTCGAAGGCATCGCAACGTAGTTGCCCACGGCGACCTTGGTCAGGCCGGTACGGAAGGTACCCTTCGCTTCATTATTACCTGCTGGGAAGCTGGGGCACAGAAATGCTTCAATTTGCTGTTGGTAAGCCGCACCATTTTGACCCGCTGGAACAGCACCAACACCGAGTACAGCCACTTCGTCGTTGGCTGCATCAGCACCAAACGGACCAATACGTAGCTTGTTTGAGCCAGCACCAGCCGTTACAGCCGTTGCACTCGATAGAATCGCGGTGGAATCACGGGTGCGGTTGTAAAGGTTGATGGCCTCCATTTCGGGCAAGATTTGGAACAACCAACTGTAGCCATCACGCCCACCACCGGCCGTAAAAGGGCCGGCTGTTGTCCGCGTGTTGTAGAACCCCGTTGAGGCGAACGGGAACGCCTTCTTACGATCCGCGAAATTGTGAATCGCCAGACTGATGTTCTTGATGTTATTCAAGCACGAGTTCCGGCGAGCCGCTTCACGCGCGGCCTGAATCGCTGGCAGCAACAACGCCACCAGAATGCCGATGATGGCAATCACCACCAGCAATTCCACGAGGGTAAACCCCCGCTTCGACTTTTGAGCATCCATCATGATGCCTCCTTCAGAAAAAAAGGAATGAAAAAAATAAGACAACACAAACAATCAGCCCCTCGAATAATTTATGTTGGGGCTACTCAAAAATGATGGCAAGCGCGCTTCCCACGTCGTCAAGCACTCTCAGGGGAACTCAACCGGGGATCACGCCATAAACCCGCAAGTATCATCGGCTTCGAATGAAGCCTACAAAAAACTAAAACAGTTTTTAGGGCGAGGTGCCTCCATCGACCTGTTTCCAAACTTCCTAATAGTTTACGCGAAAATGAGTTACGCTGTCAATTAGTTGGCTCCCCGCCGTGCCGAAATCGGGTAATCTGGCCAGTCGTAGCGACAGGCGGCCCGCCTGTCTGGGTTGAATGAAATACAACAGGCGGGCCGCCTGTTGCCACGACGCGCGTGGTAAAGCAAAACAGCATCAAGAGTTAGCACACACTTCCCCAGGACACCCCCCGTGCCAGCCAGCTTGGTCAACGTGATCCTCGGCCCCGCCAAGTCGGGTAAGACAGAGCATGCCCTAGCGCGCTACGGCGACTTCCTTGCTCACTGGCTTGCCGATCTCACCCAGCCCCCCGGCGTGTGGATCGGCCCCACCCTGTCGGCCATCAACGACGTGCGGGATCGACTCGCCCTGGCTGGCGAGGGGGCCCTGCTCGCGCCACGGACCACTACCTTCGCCAGGCTTGCCGAGGAAATCATCGCCCAGGGTCAACGCCGGATTCGCCCGATTGGCCAACTCGAAAAGTTAAGGATTCTCACGCAGCTTATCCGCCAGCTCGTTGCGGAAAACCAACTGCGGCATTTCACCGCCGTCGCCCTCTCCCCCGGCTTCACACGGCAAGTGGCCGAAGCAATCGCCGATCTCAAACGCCGCGACGTGTGGGCCGAAGATTTCCGCGAACGCGTGCGCGATGATCGCGAACGCGACTTCGCACAGATTTACTCGGCTTATCAACAGCACTTGCACGCTCACGCCCTCTACGACGCCGAAGGCCGCTTCTGGGCCGCCCGCGAAGAACTCGAAAAAATAAGTAGCCCGACGCGTAAGCGAGGGGAGTTCCGCTTTGGCCTGATCGTGCTCGATGGCTTCGCCGATTTCACGACCGCTCAACATGATCTCTTGCGACTCCTCACCGCCCACTCCGACGAGCTCCTGATCACGCTGCCCGCCGATCATGCGGAGATTTCGCCGCGCGAGTTGTTGTTCGACAAACCGATGCGGACGCTGGAGATCCTTGAAAAATCGTTTCCTCAACTGCGCCGCGAAGACGCCAGCGAGGCGCATTATTCGTCGGCGGGACTTCAGTTTGTCGAGGACTCGCTGTTCCGAGAAAAAGGGGTCAGAACTATTTTGTCGGCCGGGGGTCTTTCCATCCTCGCCGCCAACAGCGTGCAGGGCGAAATCCGCGAGATTGCCCGCCGGATTAAAGAATCGCTGCTCGCAGGCACCGCCACTCCCGACGAGATCGCTGTCGTCTTTCCCGCGGTCCACGACGTCGCCCCGCGCGTGAGCGAAGTGTTCGACGATTTTGGTTTGCCCGTAGCGCTCGATTGCCAACAACCGCTCGGTACCACGCCCTTCGCCCGCGCCGCCAGCAAGCTTTTGCAACTCCACGTCGAAGATTGGCCCTTCGAGCTGCTCCTTGACCTCGTCGGCAATCAACATCTCAATCCCCCTCCCTCGCGGGTGGGGCTAGGGGAGGGAGATTGCCGCCCCGCCCTCGAACGCTCGATCCGCCAAGCCCAACTCCCCGCCGGACGAACACTGCTCGTCGAACAACTCCGCCTGTGGGCTTCCTGGCAAGCCAACGAAACCGACCTCTCCGTCGAACGTGCGCGACTCGCGCGCGATGCCGCCGAGGCACTTCCCGTGCTCGAAAACTGGGAACGTCTCTTAAACACACTCCCCACCCGCGCACCGCTGGCCGATTGGGTGAATCACTGGGAAGTCGTGTTACGCGCGTTCGGGATCATTAACGAAGAAAACCTCGCGCATTGGCGGCTGTTCCAAAACGCGTTGGCCACGATCCAACAGGCGGACGCGCGGCTCAACGCCGGCGGCGACCAACTCAACGCCCAAGAATTTCTTGACCTCTGGCAAAACATCGCCGCTGCGGTTCCGTTGACGAACAGCATGGAAGCCGTCGGTTGCGTCCGCGTCTTTTCCGCCGAGGCGGCCCGCACACTTGCCGTCAAGCATCTGTTTCTCGCCGGGCTCAGCGAGCAATCGTATTCGAGCGCGGAAGGCACCCACCGGCTCTATCGGGAACAAGAAGTCGTGCGCTTCACCGGCGATGCGGGGTCGAGCGAAAAAATCGCTGAACAACAGACGGGCGAGGCGATGCTGCTGTTCTACGACGTGGTTACCAGAGCGAGCGAAACGCTCACGCTGAGCTATCCCGCGCTCGACGACAAAGGACAAGCACTCACGCCGAGTCCATTGCTCACGGAACTCGAACGCGCGCTCGAACCCGCGAAAATTCCCACCACGATCATGCCCCCCGGCCAAGTCGTCGCGGCCGACGCCGTTCCCCTCAGCCGCAGCGGCTGGCGTTTGAACGGCATGGCGGCGGCACTCGAAGGCAAACCGGAGTGGCTTGCTGGTTTGGCCAGCGAACCAAGCACGCGCACACTTGGCCGCGCGATCTTGCACAACATCACCTGCGTCGCCTCGCGCAGCGAACGCGAAACCTTCGGCCCGTTCGAGGGCTTGCTGCTCAGCCCCGCCGCGCGGGCCACCCTTGCCCAGCGTTATAATGTCGAGCATTTGTGGAGCCCGAGCCAACTCGAAACTTACGCGGCGTGTCCCTACCAATTCTTCTCAAAGCACATCCTGCGCCTCGAACCGCTCGCGGAAATCGCCCTGCGGAGTGACCATCTCCGCCGTGGCAATTTGTTGCATCAAGTTTTGGCCGCCGTTCACACACAGAAAGAGGAATCGACACCGACCACTGACGCGCTTGTCGAGCGGTTTGTCCAAGCGCTGGCCGATACAATCGCGAGCGCGCCGCTCAAAGGTTTGGAGGACGCGCTGCGCGAAATCGAACGCCGCGAAATTCTCGCCTGGGCACCGCAGTATGCCGAGCAAGAGCTGGCCTACCGCCAGCGTTGGCAACAGTTCGACCAGCCGCTCGCTCCCGCGTACTTTGAAGTCCGCTTCGGACCAAAAGCGCGCGGAGGCTCGACCAGCGATGCCGTCTCGACGCTGATCCCCTTCACACTCGATCTGGGCCAGGAACAAATCAAGCTCACGGGGCAAATCGACCGCATCGACATGGGCCAAATCGCCGGTGTGACCGTGTTCAACATCATCGACTACAAGTCCGGCCAGGAAGTCAAACTCACCGACAAGGACATGCTCGCGGGCCGCCAATTACAATTGCCGCTGTACGCCCTCGCCGCCGAAAAATTGCTGTTCGCCGACCAGCAAGCCGTCGCGCTCGCCACCGGTTACTGGAGCATCAAAGCCGACGGCGTCAAAACGATGCTGGAATTTCGTAGCCACGGTGAGCAAGGCCTCGCCGAGTCCACGCGGTGGAGTGAACTCCATACGCCGATCATCGAGCGCGTGGCTGAAATCGTCCACGGCATTCGCTCGGCGGAGTTTCCCGTGTACAACGAAAATCCAGAATGCACACGCTATTGCGACTTCAGCAAAATCTGCCGCATCGCCCAAATCCGCAGCCTCGAAAAAGTTTGGTTACCACTACCCTAGCCGGATCGCAACGCGATCCGGGAAACCGATGACCACCCTCACCACACTCAAACTCACCAGCGAACAGCATGTCGCGCTGTCGGCACATGATCGCTCCATCTCACTCGCTGCGGGGGCGGGCTGCGGCAAGACGTTCGTGCTCACCGAACGGTTTCTCTCGTACCTCGACCCCCGCATCCTGGAGCCGATGGCCGAGCTGCACGAGTTGGTGGCGATCACGTTCACCGACGCCGCCGCGCGGGAAATGCGGTTCCGGATTCGCAAGCGCTGCTACGAACGACTCTCGCAAGCGACCGACCCCGACGAGCAACAAGCCTGGCGAAAACTCCTGCGTTCTCTGGACTCGGCACGGATCAGTACGATCCACTCCTTCTGCGCCGCGCTCTTGCGGAGCCACGCCGTCGAGGCGGAACTCGATCCGCAGTTCGAGCAACTCGATCAGACCAGCGCTGATTTGCTCCGCTTGCGCACGCTCGACGAGCGCCTACGGCAACTTTTGCTGGAGCGCAACGAGCCACTCATCGAACTCGCCACCCGCTTTGGCTTGCGAACCCTGCGCGAACACTTGGCTTACTTGGTGGGCGAGGATCTTGCGCCCGTCATCGACGAGTGGCGCGACGCAACTCCGGACAAGCTGATCGCCGTCTGGAAAAAGCATTTTGCCTCAGTCACCGCGGAACACGCGATCAAGGAATTTCTCGATTCCGACTCCGTGAAAACGGTCCGCGAACTTTGCCTCACCGCGACAGCCGCCTCACCCGAACTGCCAGCGCTCTTCGACCGTCTGCTTGCCATCTTCGCGGCACTCCCCCAAAGCACGGATTTCGCTGCTCTACTTATCGAGCTGCGCGAGTTGGCCAAGGCCGTAGGACCAGGACGCAAGAAAAATTGGGCTGAGGAAACCGAGTACATTCGCTTCATGGAAGCGAGCAAAGTATTGCGTGCTCAAATCGACAAAAGCGTCCGCCTGCGTCCTTGGAGCGAAGCCCACTTGCAAGAAGCAGCCCAAACGGGTCTCAACCTGTTAGAGCTTGCTGCCGACGTGACGCAATCGTATGAACTCGCCAAACAGCAGCGCAATGCGCTCGAGTTCGACGATCTCATGCGCAAGGCCAAGCAACTTCTTACTGAACCACGCTTCGCCAACGTGCAACGGGAACTCGCCCAGAGCACGCGGCTCTTGTTGGTCGACGAGTTTCAAGACACCGACCCCACACAGGTCGCCATTGTGCAAGCCTTCTGCGGCCCGACGTGGCAAGAGCAAGGCCTGTTTGTCGTCGGCGATTTCAAGCAGTCGATCTACCGCTTCCGTGGTGCGGAACCCAAGGTCTCCGACGAACTGCGCGAATCACTCCCCGAGCAAAGCCGCCTGTCGCTCACCACCAACTTTCGCAGTCAGGGGGCGATTCTCGATTTTGTTAATGCTCTCTTTTGCGATTCGTTTGCCGGCAAATTTGAACCACTCCACCCCATGCGCTCCCAACTCACGCCCACTCCCCCCGTCGAATTTCTGTGGGCCATGGAAAATGACAACCAGGACGACGACACGATCCCGCCGCAACTCAAGGGGGTTCAGCGCAACCGCTATCTTGAAGCCCGCTTCATGGCCCGCCGTTTGGCGGAATTGATCGACTCGGCCGAGCCGTTGATTGTCGATCAACAGCAAAACGCCTTGCGGCCCCTGAAACAAGGCGACATCGCGATCCTGCTTCGTTCCTTGAGCGACGTGCAAGTCTACGAAGCCGCGCTCCGCGAACAGGGTCTCGACTACTATCTCGCCGGGGGTCACGCGTTTTATGCCCAGCAAGAAATTCATGACGTGCTGCATTTGTTGCGGGCCATGGTGAGCGTTGCCGATGACTTGAGCCTCGCCGGGGCGCTCCGCAGCCCGCTTTTTGCGATCACGGACGAAACCCTGTTTTGGCTCGTGAATCACAGCAGTTCCCTCAACACGGCACTGTTTGCCGAATCGCTCCCCGAGGAATTGGAGGGCGACGAACGCGCGAAGGTCATCCGCGCGGGCAACGTATTGCAACAATTGCGCAGCTCGAAAGACAACATGCTCGTGGCCGAATTGCTCACCCGTGCCATCGAGCTGACCGGTTACGACGCCGTGTTGCTCACGGAATTCTTGGGACAACGCAAACTCGCCAACTTACACAAGCTCATCGAGCAAGCCCGCACGCTTGATCGCACCAGCCCTGGCGACGTGAATGGCTTCGTGATGCAGCTCACCGAATTCGTCACACGCGCCCCCAAGGAACCGGTCGCCGCCACAAGCGCCACGGGCGATGTGATTCGCATCATGACAATTCATAATGCGAAGGGGCTGGAGTTTCCGCTTGTCGTCGTGCCCGACCTCAACCGCAAGCCGCCACCCGGTGACGGGCGTCCCGTTATGCATCGCGAATTAGGCCCCTTGGTCCCCAGCCTGGAAAAAAGCGAATCCTGCGTCGGCTGGGATCTCTACCAATTGGCCGAGAAATACGAAGAGCAGGACGAGAAAATACGGCTGCTGTATGTCGCCTGCACCCGCGCGGCGGATTATCTCATCCTGTCGAGCAGTCTCAAAGACCCGCACAAACCTGAAAGCGATTGGCTCAAGTTCCTTGGCGCGCGCTTTGATCTCACTAGCGGTGAGTGTCTCGCAACATTGCCAGTGGGTTATGGTGTTCCCTCGGTGCGCGTGATCACGTCGGAACCTACCAGCACGCGCAAAGCGGTGAGTCGTACTCGTAGCACGGACCTTGAAAAATTGATCGCGAAGACGCAAGCGGTGGTTGAAGCGGGTCAAGGTATTGTGCCTGCTGGTGTCGCGGCGATTCCGCCACAAACCCAATCCCGACGGCGCTTTTCGTTTTCGCGATTGTCGGGAGCCCTCACGCTCGAAACGCCCGAGACTTTTCCGACGCTCGAAGTCGCTGACCCGTCGCAGCCCGATCCACTCCAGTTCGGCATCCTCGTTCACGCACTTCTGGAACGCATTCCCTTCGAAGGCACGGTCGACGTGCGCGAGCTTTGCGACTTTCTTGCTCAGCAGTCTTTGAATGTTGATTCGTCGGCCAGTGTCGTTGCGGCAACCACGCTCGTCGAGCGCTTTTTGGAAAGTGATCGCGTCCAACAAATCAACGCGGCACGCTGCGTCGAGCGCGAACTCGAATTCATTCTGCCATGGCCAGTTGCGGGTACAACGGCTGGGGGACACTATTTGCACGGCTACATCGATTGCCTCTATCAGGACGCCCAGGGAGAATGGCATCTCGTGGACTACAAATCGAACCAAGTCGCCGCCGACGGTGTCCCCGCAGCGGCTCGATCCTACGAGATGCAAATGTACGTGTACGCCCTTGCCTGCGAACGAGCCCTCGGCAAGCGACCCGTGGAAAGCGTCGTTCACTTCCTGCGGGCCGAGTGCGAACATACGTTTCACTGGACTCCCACGCGCGAGGCGGAACTGAACGCCGAACTCAATCGAGCCATCGCCACGCTGCTCACGCCATCAACGGTCCGCTAGCCCATCATGTCCACCAACCCCCAACGCGAATTCGCCCTCGACATCGTGCGCCAACTCCGCGCTGCGGGGTTTGAAGCTTTGTGGGCGGGGGGCTGTGTCCGCGATCAACTGCTCGCCCGCGAGCCCATGGATTACGACGTCGCCACCAATGCGCGGCCCGAGGAGATTCAAAAACTCTTCGGCCACCGCCGCACTTTGGCCATCGGTGCCGCCTTCGGCGTGATCGGTGTGCTGAGTAAAAACGCCGGAACCGTGGAAGTCGCCACCTTCCGCAGTGACGGGGCCTACCTCGACGGTCGGCATCCCTCGTCGGTCGTCTTCACCACGGCCGAACATGACGCCCAACGCCGCGACTTCACGATCAACGGCATGTTCTTCGATCCGCTCGCAAACCAAGTCATCGACTACGTCGACGGGCAAGCCGATTTGGCGGGGGGTATTATCCGCGCGATCGGCGATCCCACGGCACGCTTTACCGAGGACAAGCTACGAATGCTGCGCGCGGTGCGCTTCGCCACGACGTTCAATTTTACGATTGAACCCAACACCCTCGCTGCAATCCAAGAAATGGCCGAGGAGGTGAACGTCGTGAGTGCCGAGCGCATCGGCGCGGAGCTCACGCGACTCCTCACGCATCCGCGCCGCGACGATGGTCTGCGCTTGCTCCAAGAGTCCGGCTTGCTGAAACCGCTCTTTCCAGAGCTTGCCGATGCCGCGAGCAGTAACACCGACGCTTGGAGGCAAACTCTGCAAGCTCTCGAACGTCTCGAAAGCAAAAATCTCTCCACGGCTCTCGCCGGTTTGTTTGTTGATTCAATCCCAGCAGCGCAAGTAGCGACAGCCGGCAGACGGTTTCGCTTCTCGAATAAGGAAATCGACTTGGCCGTGTGGCTCGCCAAACAATTGCCGCGTATCGCCGAGGCCGAACAACTCCCTTGGCCACGGTTGCAACGGATTCTTACTCATGATGGCGCCGAGGAACTGATGGCCCTTGCCGCAGCCACAGTGGGCCGTGACCATCCCAGTGTCACAAAATGCCAGGAATTTTTGTCCCTGCCCAGCGAGAAACTCAATCCCCCACAGCTACTCACCGGCGATGATCTCGTTCGTCACGGCTACCAGCCCGGACCGCACTTCGCCCAACTCCTGACCGCCATTCGCGATGCCCAGTTGGAAGGACAGATCGGCGACGAAAGCGAGGCCCTGCAATTGGCCGATCAACTCATTCAAGACCAAGATATTGACCACAAAGGCACGAAGGACACAAAGAAAGAAAGGTAAATACTTATGAATAAAAATTTCTTTATGCTCTTTGTGGCTTCGTGGTTAAGTGATTATTAGTACTGGAGTAGTCCTAGACGAACCGCGCGCCGGCCTTTACCATCGGCGTAAGAGTTTTTCGCCATCACCGAGGGAGAAGTCGAACATGCCGCACGAAATTTCAATGGCCCTGGAAACACTGGCACAGGCCGCACCCGTCATCGATGGCAAATTCGTGCTGTATGTCGTGCTCCGTATCCTGCATATTCTCTCGGCGATAATCCTGGTGGGGGGCCTGTTTTACTCAAAGACGATTTTGGTCCCCGCCGGAGTTGACCCCTACGCCGGCAACCGTCAGGCCTGGGCTCGTTGGGTCGGCATGGCCACGCTCTTTCTGCTCGTAAGCGGACTCGTCAATTTCATGAGCATTATGAACTCGGCGAAAGCGGCTGGCACACCGCTGCCCTCGACGTACCACGCCCTGTTCGGCATCAAGTTCTTGCTCGGTCTGTTCCTGATGTTTCTCGCCGCGATCCTCGCCGGCAAGACAGCCTTGGCCGAGAAATTCCGCAAGCGGATGGGCAGTTGGCTCAGCGTCGCTTGGACCACGAGCCTCGCCATCGTCATCATCGGCGCGTTATTGCGGACATTCCCTCGCTAACCAACTATTCCCCTCCCTTGCGGGAGGGGCTAGGGGAGGGGCTTTCCGAAGTAGGTTACGAAACTTTTCAGGAACACTTATCAGAAATCTTCAATCACAATGGACAAGAAAGCCAAGAAACGCGTGGAAGTGCTGCGGAAGAAAATCGCGCAGCTCCAAGTCTTGCTCGCCGCCGCCAAACAGCAACCCGACGACCCCGCCGAGCCGGCCAAACTGCAAGCCGAGCTTGATAAAGCTCAAGCAGAACTGCACACGCTGAAAGATTCGTGAGCTGAATTATCGTAAACTCAATAGTTGTCATCCCGAGAGAGGCTTGCCGACCGAGGGATCTGGACTGCAATACTGTCACGCATGGAAACCGTGCAAGACTTGAAGCCAGATTCCTCTCGTCGTAGAACTCCGATCGGAATGACAATTAACAACTATTCCTGCGCCGGAGCTTCTGCGGCAGGCTGTTCATTCTTGGGGGATTGCTTGGCCGGTGCTTCTTGCGTCGTTGATTCCTCCGCCGGCGCTTCCACCAGCGGACCCGTCCCTTCGGCATTAAGCCCCAACCGCCGATTATGCTCGGTGATCGCGTCGAAATACTTACGCTCATTGTCGTTGGCGATCACCACGTCCCACAACGGGAATCTCTGATCCACTTCCTCATCGCCCAGGCTCAGGTCCAATTGCTGCAAAATCTTCGTGTAATCTTCGACATATTCCATCAGGTCCGAGCCGGTCGTGGAATCGAGGTCCAACGTGGGAAACGCCTCAAACACCTTGGCCCACAGGTCGAAACTTTCTTCAAACAGCTTGCGTGCTTGCAGCAAGTCGGCGTCTTCCTTGAAAGCCTGATTCCCCAAATAAGCCAACTCCCGTGCTCGCAGGGCGTCAGCAGTTTGCTCGAATTCAGTGCGCGTTTTCCAGTATTCGTAATTCGAGACTTGCCGATTATTGTTGATCAAGAAAATGCGATCATTGATGTCCGCGATCCGATTGGCCAACCGACTCGCCTCGCCGGCCTTCTCGGGGTTATTCACCGCCACGCGGTCGGCAATTTCTTCGATGGAAATCTGCATTTGAGTTGCCGCTTCGTTCACCAAATTGCGTTGCTGTTCCGATCGCAGATTCTCGGGCACACCCATCGCGGCCAGGGTCGCCGCGGGGAGCTTGGCCCGCTTTTCAGCCACCAACTCGGCGCGCACGCCCATCGAGAGCGCGTCGAACTCGGATTGCAACTTTCTGACTTCCAATTCCCAGCGCGTCAAATCGCCCAGCCGAATCATCGAGCCCCGCGAGGAACGCATCTCTCGGTTGCCATAATCGCGCCACAAGTTCGCCGCCGATCGCCATGCCGCGCGTGCGCGTTCCTGGAACACGCCGTCCTCTTCGATGGCTTCCGCATAATTGATTTGCGACATCGCGGGTGCCGCGAAGAATGTCGTCGGATTTTTCTGGCCGATGCTCTTTTTCTTGTCATCGACCACTGAAATCGACTGCTCGTAAATACCCCGCGAAACGAGCCAATTGTCGCGCTGTTCCAAGGGCGGGGGATTGCCGTCGTGGAAGCTGTTCTGGAAGTCGTCGTCCGCCTTGAAGAGTCGTCGATACTCGACGTGCTCATCCGCCCGGCCGATCTTGTTGCCGATGAACCAGCCCAGTTCCGCGAGCAAATGAGGATTGTCGCGGTTGTATTTCGTTCCTTCCTTCAGGAAGTTGATCCCGCGGAGCACATAAGCGAAACGGTCGCGAATATCGTCGAGTTCAACCGACACGTTATACGTGAGGTTCCACGCCTGATACTTCCAGAAGGAAATAAAGTAGGGCTGCAACTTGGCGAGTTGTTCGAGCGTCGCGCGGAAGTTGGTCCAATCTTCTTTCTTCTTGAATTCGTTGGCTTTGCTCCACAGCATCGACACGGCAATGCCGCGCAGACCCAGAGTCGCCATGCGGATCGTTTCGCTCGCGGGGTCGATCTCGCCCAAATCCGATTGGCCCAGTTCATATTCCTTGCGAAGCTGCGCGAGCTTGCCCCCTTTGTCTTCGAGCGTCGACGGAGAGCCCAACTGCGAGATGGGGAATAGCAAAATCGCGAGCAACACGACGTAAATAATCTTGCGGTGAAAGGAAGAGTTCTCGTTCATCGGGCAACCTCACGAGTTCGAAGCAAAAAGTAACCCACGACCGATAAGCCAATCACATACGCCAGGCACATCGTCAAGTCTTGATAAACCTTGTCCGCCGGCACGTCGAAACCAAGCGCCGCGAATGCCACCGTACTCAACGCCGCGAAATCAGGCAGCACTTGAGCCATTGTCAGCATCAGCGACCTGAAAACCAAATCCACGCCCTGAATCAAGGACGTTGTAAAACCTTCGTCCAACTTCGTGATGATATTTTTCTGGGTGATGAGGCGATAAAACGATTCCACCGGCCCGCCGCCATACTCCGTTCCCGCCGCCACGCCGACAAAAAATGGCCGGAAGAAACCGAGCACGATGAACGACACGGTGAACAACATCGCCACCGGCCCGCTCAACAGCGTGCTGGCCGTCACGCCAATCGCGATCACGATCACCATCTGCACCCAAATGCTCGCGTACACCTTGAGCCAGTTCACGACCGGCGAGGCGTCCGGCAGCCGCAGGTACATATCCGGTTGGGCGAAGCCAAAATATTGGCCTCCCTCCAAACACTGTACGCGGATTTCAAGCTGGCCGTTCGGGCTCACAAAATCTTTGTAAAGGTCATATTCCTTGTCGTCCGTGCCCCGGAGCTTCTGGGGAATGATCCGCTCGTCGATTTTGGCATCGAGTGCCGTGAACGGAATCACTTCGCTCGCCAGTCCCGTCTCAGGATTACGGACTTGAATCGAGCCAGTAATGCCCCGGCCAATCACCCCCTTGTGGGTCCGGAAGACCCGGACGATCAAACCGATCGGCAGGCCCGAAACCTCGCCATCGTCGTAATTTAGCGCGGGAGAAATGTCGTCAAACGTCCAAATCGCGGTCGCTTGGGTATTGCCGTCAACGAAGCTGCGATACGTCCATTCGCTACCGACGCTGATGCCCCGCTGCTTCGGCACCCCTTGGCGGTCGAGGAACGTCAGTTTGCCCCAGCGCGGCACCCGCGCCCGCATGATCCCCTCGGCCCCCAACACCACCGAACGATCGCCCCGTTTGACGATCTGGTGATAGTGGCCGTAATTGCTCTCGGCTTTTCCCTCGCCGTCGGTGTTAAGCTCCACCTCATGCCGATGGTTGGCGTCGAGCGAAGTGCGGCCATCCTGGCCGATATATTCCCCCGCGGCGTCTTGGACCTTCTTTAAGCTGTTGATGTCCACTTCGTGCGTATGGTCGAGTGACCGATTCACGAAGACATAGCTGGAGACTCCCATGATCGCCAGCAGAATCGTCCCCACCAGCGTGAAGCCGAGCGTGCGGCCCATCACAATCTCACCCGCGCGCACCGGCTTGGTGACAATCGTGTAAATCGTTTTGTTCTTGAAATCAGCAGGCAAACTGAACGCACTCAACAGCAGCGCGATCCCCAGCACCAAGTACGTCGTCGCCGTCAGCACGAAGCTGATATACAGCTTCGCGGGGTCTTGGTGATCGGTCCGCAGGAACCAACTGGCGAAAACCAAGATGATGAAGAACACCATCAAGGCGACCACAACCCGTCGTCGCCAAGCTTCCTTCATCGCCAGTTGGGCCAAGGCCCACACGCGCCGTGGCGAGGTTTCCCACAACTCCCGTACACCGTTGGTGATCGTGCGGTAGACAATATCGCCGCCGCGCAAAATGCCGTGCCGCGCCGCGGAGACGATGAACCCCAACAGCAAGCCCAAGAACCCCAGTCCCAGCGCGATCAGCAAAAAGCGTGGCAACGCGCCAATCGAGCCGGGTCCGCCGCTCCACAACCACTGCATGTAGGGAAGTATTTGTTCTTCGAGAATCATTGCTCAGAAACTTCTAAAACACGGAATAGGGGATCAAGAGGGCCGCCGGTTGCTTTGATGAACGCTAAGCAGAAGTTGTCTGCTCAACATTCGCTCGACGGCCAGGTCGGGCTTCGCTGTCTCGCACAATCGACAAGAACAGCTCTTCGAGAGTCGTGCTCGGATTGTCCATCTCCATCAACTCGCCATGATGCCGGGCAATCACTTGGCGAATCTCATTCTGACAATCCGCCGTCAGGTTGCGGGCCCGAATCTGCGTCACGTCGGCCACGGTGAGCAGCGTATCCACCCGGCCCAATTCTTTGAGCTCCCCTTGATGCAAGATCGCGATGCGGTCGCACACATCTTGCACGTCGGCCAACAAGTGGCTGCACATCACCACCGTTTTCCCCTCCTCTTTGAGCCGCAGGATCATATCCTTCATTTCCCGCGTGCCGATGGGGTCGAGGCCGCTCGTGGGTTCATCGAGCAGAATCAACTCGGGATTGTTAATGAGCGCCTGGGCCAAACCGATGCGGCGGGTCATGCCTTTGGAATACTCTTGTAGTTGCCGTTTGCGCGCCCGGTCGAGGCCCACCATCTTGATCAGTTCATCGACCCGTTGTTTACGTGTCTCAGCCGACATATCAAACAGCCGGCCATAAAAATCGAGCGTCTCCTCGGCGTTCAGAAACCGATAGAGATACGATTCCTCGGGCAAGTAGCCGATCCGCTCGTTCTTGCTCACGTCGGTCGCCCGCTTGCCAAATACAAGGGCTTCCCCCTCGGTGGGAAACAAGAGGCCCAGTATCAGCTTGATCGTGGTGGTCTTGCCCGAGCCATTCGGCCCCAACAGGCCGAGCACTTCGCCGCGCTGGATTTCGAGGTCCAAGGGTTTGAGAGCCCGCACCTTTTGCCGGCCCCAGAAATCGCGGTAAACCTTACCCAAGGCCCGCGTTTGAATAACGATGTCGTCGCTCATGATTGATTCGTGAAAGGATGAGAAAAATGAATAAATGACACGAAGAATCTTGACCGCTAATTGACGCTCATCCTCGCTATTAACATCAGCGTTTGTCAGCGTCCATCAGCGGTTAAATGTTTCTCAGCAAGGACTTTGCCGCCTACCGATACGCCGCCGCTAGCGGGCCAGTTCACTGATAGTCCTAAAACCCACTTCCAACCAACAAAATACCTGCACCCCGTCGCCTCAAAGTAAACTCCCAGTATAAGTTACGGCAAACGGAGGGGCAAGGATGGGAGTCACCGTGCCGTAAAGCGATAAACGCTGAAAAACACTCCGTTAACCGCGATGCGCAGCGCAGCGAAGCAGAGCGCTCTACAAACGCCGCAAAGCCAAAACGCCCCCCAAAACCAGAACCACCACCACCCCACTCGGCTCCGGCACAACCGCCGCCATGGCATTCAGCGGCGTACCGCCATACTCCGTCTGCCATAGCGCTAAATCACTGGCGCTAAAAGCCCTCGGCGACCCACCCCGCTGCCAGCGCAGAAAATCAGCGCCATCCACGTCGCCGTCGAGATCGAAGTCGGCACTTGCTTCATTGAGATTGTCCAAAATGTTCTGGCCAATCAAATCAAACAACCGCGGATCGTTGTCGATGGAGGTATGAGTGATCGAAGGATCGCCAAACAGGACTTCCACGTTGATGTTCGTTGCGCCCACAACAAAATCTTCGCCTTGTGGTTCAAAGAAACCTGTCGAAATCTGATAGTAGTTCAAACCCACATCGACGTTTGAGGGGAGTAGATTGTTGACTCCCCCGTCAAAATTGGTCACGGAATCGATTTGAATCGTGAGATCCACAGCGACGCCAATCGGCTTGAGATAGTTGTTAGCGACTTGCAATGCGCTGCTGCCGCCAAAACTGTGGCCGATGAGCACCAAGGTGGCGCGGTCACTCGCTTGCTGCTGAATCCAATCAAAGGCCTGCTCCTGCTCGTCCCATTCAAAGACTTGCCCTAGGTAATCAGGAATCTCATCGGCCAACGTAGCGTTAAGAAAATCCATCCCGGAGTTTGTGTCGAGGTTCGCCAGGAAGCCAGTGAACATTACTACTTGGTTGGTCAGCGCGACGGCAGGCTGAGAACCCCACAAAGTTGCCTGGGTCAGTGCCCAGACGAGCGCTACACGCCGCAAAAAACGCACCCTGGGGCAAAACAGCTTGTGAAGTACCTGATCGCAGCGCATCTTGTTCCATCCCATCAGGAAAGAGCCAATGAAGATTCCGTTCTGCCTATCATAGCACTGATCCGCGGGCGCGCCTGGCGAACCCGTTTCAGCGGGCTGCGAACTCGTCCCAAAAGTCCGCTACTCGTGCCTAAGTGCTTCAATGGGATCGAGCCGCGCGGCGCGCAGTGCCGGATACACGCCGAACACGATTCCCACCAAGAGCGAAATCACGAACGCTAGCGGGATCGACCACGTCACCAATTGCGGTTCCACGTTGCGGATCAGATCGGGGAGCGTCGCCATTTGCTCGGGGAACCAATGTTCGAGTTGGCCGCGCAGAAACAGCGAAATCGGTCGGCAAAACAAGCCCCCCAGCACTCCCGACAACCCCCCGGCAAACGACAGCACCGTGCTTTCCACCAAGAATTGCCGTGTGATGTCCTGCCGTTTCGCACCGAGCGCTCGGCGGATGCCGATCTCGTGCGTCCGTTCGGTCACGGTGGCGAGCATGATGTTCATGATGCCGATGCCGCCGACCACCAAGGAAATCGCCGCGATCAAACCTAGAAACAGAATGAACATCAACCGCGTCGTCTCGGCCTGTTGCAAAAGTTCTAAGGGCACGGTCACGCCAAAGTCGGCAAGCGTATGTTGTTGCTCGATCGTGTAACGCACCAAGTCGGCCGTATTCAACACGTCGTCGCGGTCGGCGACTTGCAGCGTGATCTGGCTCACCTCCAGCCAATCCCGCTGGAACTGCCCCGGCTTGGTAATGACAACCATATCGCCGATCCGCCGCCAGAGCGTCGTGATCGGCACGTACACATCCTTCGAGTAATCCTCGGCAGCCAGCGACCCGCCGATCCCCGCCGAAGGGGCGCGGGGCTTCATCACCCCCACCACCGTATAAAACTGCTCGTCAACCATGATCTTCTGATCGAGCGCATTCCCCGCGGGAAACAAGCGATCAGCTGCTTCCGCGGCGAGCACGCAATAATTCCTTTCACCATCCATGTCGGAATCACTGAGAAAGCGGCCCTGATCCTGCACCAGCCGCGTGACTTCGGCATAGTCGGGCGTGCAACCCACGAGCCGACCTTCAAAGCTCCGCGTTTGAAAACGGAATTCCTGGCTCAAAACGCGAATCGGCAAAGCCTTCGTGATCGTCGGAATCGTCGCCACGAGCGTCACATAATCCGCGCGAGTCAGGCCGTAGCTGCCATCTTCGACTTCGTCGCTCGATGGCTTCACGGTGCGCACAATGATGTTGTTCGCACCCAAACTGGCAATCTGTTCTTGTGCTGCTCGACCGATTCCTTCGCCCATGGCGAGCAGCCAAATCACGCTCGCCACGCCGATAAAAATACCGAGCACCGTGAGCGCCGACCGCAGCGGGTGGAGAAACACGCTCTTGACGCTAAGTTGAATTGTCCGCCACCACATTCCCATCGCGTTAGTGCCTTTCATCCGAAAGGACTTCGCCATCGCGGAGCCAAATAACGCGACGCGTCTTTTGCGAGACTTCGGGTTCGTGCGTGACCATGATGATCGTGCGGCCTTCGTTATTCAGCCGCTCAAGCAACGCGAGAATTTCCTCGGTCGTTTTGGAATCCAGATTTCCCGTCGGTTCGTCCGCGAGGATAAACTTCGGGTCGTTCACCAAGCTCCGCGCGATGGCCACTCGCTGTTGCTGGCCACCAGAAAGCTGCGTCGGACGATGATTTAAGCGGTCGGCGAGCCCCACCATTCCAGCAAGTTCCAAGCAACGCGCGCGAGTTTTCGGCGTAAGCTGCCCACCGTAATACAGCGGCACTTCGATGTTTTCCACAACCGTCAGCGCGGGCAGCAAATTGTACGACTGAAACACAAAGCCAATCCGGCGCGCGCGGGTTTCCGCGAGTTGATCGTCGTTCATGTGGGCGACGTTATCGTCTCCCAGCAGAAAACTCCCCGACGTGGGACGGTCCAAGCAGCCCAGCAAATTCAGCAGCGTGCTTTTGCCGGAACCCGATGGCCCCATGATCGAAACATAATCCCCGACCGGCACGTCGAACGACACGCCGCGCAAGGCATGCACCGTCTCGCCGCTCAGCACATAATCCTTGCGAAGATCGCGAATGCTGGCGGCCAGCGGCATTCTCTCAAGATGCTGACCGTCAAACATAATACCGCGACCCTGCTGGTAAGAATCAGTTGAAAGGACAAGCGGGTCAACCACCGGCATTCTCATCCGTTGCGGTAGGTTTTCGTGCGGTGTTCACGTCCGTGGTCGTCGGTTTTTCCGCTTCGGCCAGCGGACTTTGTGCCACCGCGCGTTGTTGCCGCTCGGGAGCAATTTTTGGCAACTGCACTTTATCCAGCAACGTCCGTGGATTCATCGCCACGCGATCCGCCACGTCGAGGCCGCTTTCGATCACATAAAACTTGTCGTTCGTCGGGCCCGTCACCACGGGCCGAGCTTCCCATTGCCCCGCCTGGTACACAAAGCAATAAAACTGATTGCCATGCGAATAGACAGCCTGCACCGGCACCTGCATGGCGTCGTTGATCTCCTCGCACATCACCGTCACCGAGGCGGTCATGCCTGGTCGCAAACCTAGAGGTGGTTTTTCGACGCTGACCGTGGCCTTGTATTCCTTGACGTTCGCCTTGCGCCAGCCGGTCGGCTCGGCGTATTGATTGATTTTCAGGACCTCGCCGCGCAACACCTCTCCCCCAAAGCCAACAGGCACAATCCTCGCCGGCATTCCTTTTTTCAGGAACTGAATCAGGGATTCGTTGATCGTAAGCTCGACTTCCATCGAACTGGGGTCGGGAAGTTGAATAATCACCTGTCGCTCGCGGATCACGGAGCCTTCTTGAATGATTACCGAAGACTCACCGCCGCGATCGCGGTCGTGGGCGAACACGACCGTCCCTTCGCGGGGAGCCGTGATCGTGCACTTGTCGATTTGATCCTGGATTTCGGCGACCTTCGTGTCTTCCAACTCAAAGCTGTTTTTCGCCGATTCCCAACGCGCTTCCGTCGTGGCGATGTCGCTCTCGAATTGCTTGACCATCTTGGCTTTGGTGAATTCGTCGAGCACTTTCAACTTCGTATGCGCGGCGGCAAGTTCCTTCTCCGACTTCTCCACGGCAAACCGGTCCGCCTCAAGCTGCAATTCGTTGACATACCCCTTGGCGGCCAACTTCTTACTGTAGGCATAGTATTCCTTCGCCCGATTGAGATTCTCCTCGGCGACAAAGACTTCACTCTCGATTATCTGCCGCTCCTGCACGTAAGTCCCTTCCAGGTACTCACGCTTGGCGATGATGGCGGTTTCATAAAGATTTTGGGCCTCGACCATCAGCGCCTTGGCCGTGTTGTAGTTGATCTTTTGCGTGGTAAGCTCTTCCTTCATAGCCGAGGAATCAAGCTCCACCAGAAAATCACCTTCCTTGACCTCCGTTCCCTCAGGCACGATTCGCAAGATCGACATGCCTGTGGTGTTCTTCGCTTTCACCAACGACCGCACTTCGGTCACGCCCCCCGATTTGATTTCACCGCGCTCGGTGATGTCGAGGCGAAAATCACGGCGACCCACTTCATGAAGAATCGCGTCGGTGGTTTTTTCCTGCGCGCCTTGCGTTGTCCACCACCACGCCCCGCCGCCAAGTGCCGCGACGATCAGCACCATAAGAAACACGGGGAGCAATCCCGCCGCCCCACGACGAATGCCGCGTAACGAAATTTGTCTGGCGACGTGTAAATTCATGTTCGCGTACCTCAAAATACTTCTGGCGGGAAAACGAGCGGGGGAAAAGCAAGGAGCCTATATTTTAGGTTTGGCACGAGCCAAAAGACAGGTCACTCTTCCGCAATTGGAGGCAAGTATTCCTCTGGGTCTGACAAAACAACCGGCAGTAACCGCATCCCACCCTGGTTCGCAGGTTGACGGAGCGGGTTAGGCAAGTCGCTACCTGCAAGAACGGTCGTTTCCATCCCGGCAGGAATGACTTGGTCATCGGCAGCCGCACCACGAGGTATTTCCGGCGGCGCTTCTTCAATTTCCGGTACATCAAACTCGGGAACAGGCAGCGTTTCCCCAGGCAATCCTTCCAAGGGAGCGTCCTCCACAGGCAACGGCAAGACGGGGGCCAAGCTCTCGGGCTGCATCAGCAGCGCCGGCCCACCCATCTCCAAATCCGCCGCCGCCAAACCCATGTCCGTCGTGTTGCACGGCAGATTAATCAGATAGGTTTCAAACGGTATTTGATTGTCAATCCGCAATCCGTTGGGCATCAATTCCATCACGCCCAAATCCAATTCCAAACTGAGTAGCTGCACTTCGTGATTGACCCATACGCTCAGAAAATCATTTTGCACGTTGAGCAAATCGCCCAGCGCTTGCACCAAGTCGCGGGCCGTATTGTTATCGAATTGTGCCGTCTCGCCCGGCTGCGGCGGTTCCGAGAGCCGCAACTGCGTGAGGTCGACCTGCGAGATGGCGAGTTGCACCGCCGCACGACGCAATTCAAAGTTCAACTCATTGAGCCGAATCTGCCGCAACGTGTTTCGCAAATCCTGATAGATGCCGTCGCGGAATTGGTAATATGTTCGGCGGGCCTGCTGGAACTCAATCAGCGATTGGCGATAAATGTTGCGCTCGGCCAGCCGCGTCAGCGGCGCGTCGAACTCCACTCCCATCCGCAACCGACCCCGCGAACTGCTCAGATTAAACGGATTGTCGCCGACGTTGCCAATGTCGCCGCTGAAGACCAAATTGAGAAAACCGCGCAGATCGTTGGCGTTGAAGAAAATCAATCGCCAGGCATCGACCAGATTCGCCCGAGCGTTCATCCAGTCCTGACGGTGGACCGCCGCAATCGCTAGCGCTTGTTCATTGGTCAGCGCAATTGGCTCGAAGCTGACTGCCTCCAGCCGTGCCCCCGCCTGGACGAGCGACAACTCCAACAACTGTCCCGAGAGATCGGTGATCGTGCGAATCAGCAGATTCAGCGTCTCACGATTCGCGGCTTGCTTGTCCTGCGCCAGAGCACTTAAATCCGTGCTTGTTTTCGTCAGCCGTGTTTCGAGATTTTTGAAATCGGCCAACTGCTTCTCGATGCGAGCGTTGAGCCGATCAACGCTAAAAATCTCTGGATTGACATCCGTCTCGGCCAGTTCAGGCCGCGCAGCCAATTGTTTGAGCGAGTCCCGCCGCTTGGGCAGCGCCGCCTCGAGCGCTTGAAAATCTTGTTGCACGGCAGCGATCCGCTCTGCGACAATCGCTTCAACTTGCTCGGCTTCGGCGACGAGCGGAGCTAAACTTGACCCCAGATCGAGTGCCGCAGGGGCGAGGTTTTCAGGCAAATTTGGCACGATCAATTGCTCAGCAGCTTCCCCTTGTACTCGTTGATCTTCCGCCTCGCGCAAGCTGCGTAGTTCGTCAAGTACGTCGCTCACCCGTTGCTGCAATTGCTCCAACGTGGGGTCCAACAGATTCAAGCCGTCGATGAGCGGGTCTTCGATTTTCACTTCAAGCTCTGGCGGCAAGCCCAAGTTAGTCAGAAAGAATTCCAAGAAGGCTTGATATTGGGTTTCCGCGGTGAGCAACTGGCTCTGCGCATTGAACAGCGCTTGCCGGGCGAGATCGACTTGAAAGCGATCGATGCGGCCCGCCTCATTGGAGGCTTCGAGTTGCATCACGCTGTCGCGGAGCGCCGCGACGTTTGCGTATTGATTGCGAATGACTTGCCCGGTTTGCAACAGACCGAGATAACCGCCCGAGCCTTGCGCCCCGGCTCCGCCAGTAAAATTGCCGCCGTTGCCCCCTTGGCCGAAACCTTGGCCAAAGAAGCCTCCGCCAATCCCACCAAACCCCGTGCCGCCGACACCGCTAAAACCGGTGAGCCCACTCCCCAGCACGCCGCCCCGCCGCGAGGGCCCTTGTCCCGGATCTTGGCCCGTCACCACGCTCACATAATACGCTTCGCGAAACCGTTCCATCTCGCGGACGTTAGCGAGCAAATTGCGCTCGGAGATTGTGAGTCGCTCCAACACTCGCGTCCGGCCACCGGCACGCAGCAAGGGTTGAATCATCGAAAAATCAAGAATCGTGTTGCTCGTGTAATCGTCCGGTCCAGCAAATTGCCACATCAGCGAGTTGGCAAAACCGACGACCAATTGATTACCAGTCGCCGAAAGCTTTTCCAGCCTCAACCGATTGCCAGGTCGCGAAGCATTGACTTCAAACAAGCTCGAAGACTCACCAGTTCCCGTGCGATCTCTGCCATCGGCCGTAAAAAGCACACTCGACCCACCATAAAACTGCGAATCGAAACGAAACCGCTCGAAACTCACATCGAGCGCGGAAAGATAAAGCTGTTCCAATTCTGACTGATAGCGGGGCGAGTTAATCACTCCCATTTCCACCGCACCGGTGAGATCGAGCACCACCTGACCTTCTTCATTGAGCGGCAGATAGTCGGTCCACGCCGGATTCTCGACGAACGGCGTCTTCGGCAATTTCTTCCAAAGCTTCGAGCCTTTCATCCCGTCGATCCGTTGCATCAACAGATTCGAGGTTGGATCATCGGGAGGCATCGGCTCGCAGTCAGGGTCATTCGGATCGAACATGCGCGAACGCGGGTCGATGTCGATGCGGTAACTCGCCGGTTCAATCCCCGCCATCGCGGACTTTTGATCGGTCAAACAATTCGCATCTTCGTCGGCCTCTTGGCGATACTTGGAAGGGGTACAGCCCGCCGTGACACAGAAAATTGCCATCAGCAGCACCATCGCCAACCGCGCGCACAACTGCTTTCGCGCGGTTGCGCAACATCTCCCACTCAGGATATTCCCTGAAACGATGCTGAACATGTTGTGATAAGACGAGAAGATCGTTTGGTCCGAGAGGCGTCGAACCAGGGTAGACAAGGTATTGCTCGCGGCTTGTCCTTAGAGCTAGCAAGCCCCGACGAAAAAGCACACTACTATAGAGTTGTTCGGACCCCGCTAGGGGGTGACTTGAAGAATGCAGTCACTTATGCGGATAGCAGACATTATGAGCAAGCTAGCACTTGAAATAGTGCTGTCTCTTCGCAACCACGACAAAGGCGAGCGATTCGGCGTAAGCTGCCAATCGCTGTTCTCATTCCATGCGCTAAAGCCATGGGTTTCCCCATAACGTGCCATGGAAACCAGTCACAATGGCAAGCGAGCTTCATAGCCTGCTGCGGGCTTGAAGTTTTCATCGCAAAATAGCACTCCCGGTTGGTGGGATTGGATGCGTTGAACCACCTCGCAACAAAAAAACCCTCACCATCAGGCAAGGGTTTTGGAAACGGAGAGGACAGGATTTGAACCTGCGAACCAGGTTTCCCCGGTCACCGATTTAGCAAACCGGCGCATTCGACCACTCTGCCACCTCTCCAGGTGCTATCCCAGCAGGATCGGCCCACGGAATATCGTCAATTCCCCCAGACCAATTCAGCCTAATTTTAGATCAATCGTCGGGCGCTGCAAGTGGGGCTGAAAAACTACTCCCCTGGGGCCTCAGCCAGCAGCATGGACAGCGATTTGCATCCGGTAGAACGACCGCCAAATAAAGACCAGCGACAGCAGCCCGAGGATCGCGCCGATGGTGACACTGGTGGTCGGATCCATTTCAATCGCCAGTTCCACGGCCAGCAGACCAAAGAGCGTGGTGAACTTGATCACCGGGTTGAGGGCCACCGAGGAAGTGTCCTTGAACGGATCGCCGACCGTGTCGCCGACGACCGAGGCATCGTGCAGCGGAGTTCCCTTTTCGCGGAGCTCGACTTCCACGATTTTCTTGGCGTTGTCCCAAGCACCGCCGGCATTGGCCATGAAGATCGCTTGATAGAGTCCAAAGATGGCTATCGAGAACAAGTACCCAATAAAGAAATGAGCATTGATGCACGCGAACGACAGAGTCATGAAGAACAACGCGAAGAAAATATTGAACATGCCTTTTTGGGCATAGAGAGTGCAGATTTCGACAACCCGTTTGCTGTCTTCGATGGACGCCCGCTCCGCTCCATCGTCGAGATGAATATGCTCCTTGATGAATTCCACCGCGCGATAAGCACCGGCACAGACCGCTTGAGTCGAAGCACCCGTGAACCAATAAATCACCGCCCCACCAGAAATGAGGCCGAGCATGAAGGGAGGATACAACAGAGAGAGTTTTTCCATATCCGTCGTGAGCCCCTGAGTCAGGACCACGATGATCGAGAAAATGAGGGTCGTCGCACCGACGACTGCCGTACCGATGAGCACCGGCTTGGCCGTGGCTTTGAACGTGTTGCCGGCACCGTCGTTTTCTTCCAGGAATTGTTTGGCTTTGACAAAGTCAGGAGTAAAACCGAAATCTCTTTTGATCTCTTTCTCGATACCGGGCAGTTTGGCAATTCTCGAAAGCTCGAACACGCTCTGCGCGTTGTCGGCTACGGGGCCATACGAATCGACGGCGATCGTGACGGGCCCCATGCCCAAAAAGCCGAACGCAACCAAACCAAAAGCAAACACCGCCGGAGCGATCATAAGAGCTTCGAGTCCAAATAGACTTACCCCGTAGGCAATCGCCATGAGAGCGACGATGGTCAGCCCCATCCAAAACGCACTAAAGTTTCCCGCCGTGAGACCGGAGAGAATATTGAGCGAAGCCCCGCCTTGCCGCGAGGACTCGACGACTTCTTTCACATGCATGGAATGTGTGGAAGTGAAAATCTTGACAAGCTCAGGGATAATCGCTCCGGCCAAAGTGCCACAAGAGATGATCGTCGAGAGCTTCCACCATAAGGTGCCGTCGCCGAGTTCCGCGATCAACAAGTAAGACATCACATAAGTGACAGCCACGGAAATGATCGACGTAATCCACACCAACCGCGTCAGCGGAGCCTCAAAATCCATATGAGTCTCATTGGCATATTTCGCCCGAGCCAAGGCCTGATTCACGGCATACGCCAGGATGCTCGTGGCGATCATCATGATGCGCATCATGAAAATCCAGACCAGCAACCGCACTTGCACTTGTGTCGCAGCAACCGTGGCAGCGGCCACTTGATCCTGGGTAGCCGCAGCTACGGTCACGCCATCCGGCAGATACGATGTCGTATCCGAAGGAATCACTGCCAACAAAATAAAGGTAATCAGTGCCACGCCCGTCACGCCATAGGTTTCAAATCCATCGGCCGTGGGGCCGACGGAATCGCCGGCGTTGTCGCCCGTGCAATCGGCGATCACGCCAGGATTGCGGGCATCGTCTTCCTCGATATGGAACACGATTTTCATCAGGTCGGCACCGATGTCAGCGATCTTCGTGAAGATGCCCCCCGCGATCCGAAGAGCCGCGGCACCGAGCGATTCGCCGATGGCAAAACCGATGAAACATGCCCCGGCATAGTCTCCGGGGATGAAGAGCAGAATCGCGAGCATGATCGCCAGCTCGACGCTGATCAGCAACGTGCCAATGCTGATACCCGCTTGAAGAGGAATGGAATAAGCCGGCAACGGCTTTCCCGCCAAGCAAGCAAACGCCGCCCGTGAGTTGGCATAGGTGTTGATGCGAATACCAAACCAAGCGACGAAATAGCTACCCGCGATACCAACCAGGCTAAACAACACAATGACGCTAACCTTGAGTGGCTCAAAGTCTCGCAGCCAACCGAAGTAGAAGACCATGACCGTCCCGATAAACAACTCGAGGATCAGAATGAACTTACCCTGAGTAAACAGATAGGTCTTGCAGGTTGCGTAGATAAGCTCCGAGATTTCGCGCATCGAGCGATGCACGGGAAGATTGCGGAGCTTGACAAACATGCTCAGCCCGAACAACATGCCGAGCCCGCAAACCCCCAGGCCGCCCAACAGCCAGTGTCGGCCATTGATTCCCAGAAAAAGTTCAGTGGAAACGTCGGGAAGAATGAGGTCCGCTTCACCAGCACTCGCCGCGGATGCAATCAATCCAATGACCGCCGTGAGCAAGCAACGCACTATCGAAAAAAACATTGAGATTCCTGGCTCTTTATTTTGGAAAACTAGTGTCGTGTCGCGCTTAGTGCTGGGCGGAACGAAAAGCTCCGCAGCAGTGAGACTCGCTGCGATCAGAGCTCCCCCAACCTGAACAGTTCCAAGCTACCGAAAAATAGGATACGCAACTCCCCAGAACCACCTAGATAACCGGAAAAGCGACCGTTTTGGATCGAAGAACCCCAGCAAAGTCCGGCCTGGCGGTTACAGTTTGCAAGATTGTAATCCTAAGCAAGAGCGAAGTTTAGATTGACTCACGAAGTCAGTCAACCGGAGGAGAGGGGGTGGAAAACACACAGATCAGCGAACTGAAGGTGCTGGATTGAACAATCGGGCCAGATCGTCGACCCAGCATTCCAGCAGAGTGGCCTGATTCGCGTTCCGATCCAGCTCTTCCTCGGCCAGGATGCAGCGATCCATGGCGGCCAGTAAGCGCGAATTTGGTGCGCGATTCGTTGAAACTTGAGCATTCTGGCCTCGTAGTTGGGCTCGGAGGTGTTCGATCACGAGAGCAAACGCCGGTCGCAAACGCTGCCGTTTTGCCTCGGGCTCGGCTCCGGCTTCACTTACAAAATCGTTAAGAATGGCAACCAACCGTGTACCATCAAGAACGGGAGTAGCAAATTGACGCAACAGACGTGTGCGGAATTCGCTAAGGTTCATGGCAAGAATCTCACCGGCTGTCTGCAAACTGCCGCCAGATTCCACCGCAAGTGGCGAGGCCTCTTGTTCGCTGGCCACAATTCCCTGGTCAACCAACAAGCGGCTCACAATATCCGTGGGCAGCGGCTCGAAGCGAACCACTTGAGTTCGGGAAAGAATCGTGGGCAATTGGCGGCTACGGTTCGTACCGATGAGAATCAGCACGGCGCCGGGCGGGGGTTCTTCCAGGGTCTTGAGCAGACAGTTCGCGCTCTCGGTGTTAAGCCCATCGGCATCGTCGATGATCGCCACTCGGCGTCGGCCCATCATCGGTCTCAGCCCGATCTTGTGACACAACCCCTCTTGGTGACGGTGCTCACGATCACCCAGAAAGATGTTGATCGACAACTCACGTTTCCCCACTGGCAAGCCCACAATATCGACATCGGGGTGCGTGCCCGCGTCCATCAGCCGACAGGACTCGCACTGGTTGCATGGAGCGAGATCGGCCTCCGCCGTATTCGCGCAAAGCAAAGCCTTGGCCAGCTTCAAGGCAAACGTCCGTTTCCCCACTCCCGCGGGACCAAGAAAGAGATAACTCGACGCGAGCCGACCGCTGGTGAGACTGCGGCGGAATCGCTCGACGACCGCGTCATGTCCATGAATATCTTGCCACATGAAATTGATGCTAACAGTTAGACAAATCGGCTGACAAGTGGACTCCTTTATTTGCCGGTCATAGAGGGACGCACCAAGAGTTGAGTACAATTCATAAAACAGGATCTCTGCATTTATGTCCGCCCCCCTTTCTCCAACTCGACTCTTCATCTGCGATGGTTGCCAAGCCACGCTCCCCTATGAACCGGCCAATGCGGGTAAAAAATGTCGCTGCGGCCAATGCGGCAAGATTCTCATTGTTCCCAGCCCACAGGCTGAGGCAGAAGTAAAACCCGAAGTGCCCGCGCCTCCGAGCTATATCGAGTTTTGGTGCCGAGTGTGTGACACGCGACTGGTGGCCAATCGTGCTGATGCGGGCAAAAAAGCCAAATGCCCGGAATGTCACGCAACGAATGTTGTTCCCCAACCGAAGCAGGCAGAACCAATCCGCCAACCGCCAGCCATGAGCGGGCAGCAGTATGGCGTGTGGGAAGTGAACAAGGCCCCTGATCCGGAAAACCAGCGTGCGGCCCAACCGAAGTTGTTCCCCGTCTATTGCCGCGTCTGCGACACGCTGATGTACGCCCAGCTTAAGCACGTTGGTGGCCAATTAAAATGCCCCGATTGCGGCGCACTCACGAAGGTGAAGGAACCACCCAAAGAAGTCGAGAAGAAATCACCGCTCGTCCCGGCGGGGCAAGAATATAAACTTGACCCCACGCAACTTATCGTAGCTAGTCCGGTGCCGGAGTATGTCGAGCGGTTGAAACGCGAGAGCAAAGTCGCAGTTGAGAAGGTAGCGAAGCAACGTGAAGAAGAACGTCCGAAAATGCCACGCCTGCCGACGCTTAACGGCGTGTGGTCGATGCTGATCAAGGAGCCGGTTCCAGCGTGGTGGGTGGGGACATCAGCGGTAGGAATCGTAGTCGCGGGATTGGCGATCGAAGCGGCAACTATCAAAGGTGGTGGGATTTCAGCCATGTATATGCTGTGCTGCATAGTCGCGGCGATCATCATTGGTGTTCTGTTTTGGATCGCGCCTATAGCCGCCATCTGGTGCGCGATCGTCGCGGAAAGCTCCGAGGGACACAAGAAGCTGCACGTTTCCCCTAGCCCCTGGATCTTCGAATCCTTCCCGGAGATATTTTACATCTTCTTTCCAATCGCGCTGAGCTTGATACCAGCTTTCGCCACGATGCAGTTTGTACCGTGGCAATATTCGACGGCCGTCGGCAGCGTTAGCATGTTGGTTTTCTTTCCCGTACTGCTACTTTCCACCTTTCAAGAAAGTACGCCGATGGGCGTGTTTTCGGCAAGGATTTGGGGAAGTCTCGCGATTCGGCCAGCCTATTGGCTGTTGTTTTATGTCGAGTCGGCAAGTATTTGGGCCGCGGGAGTGGTTACCTGTGCAAACATACTTCTGTTTGCAGAAGGTTGGATATTGGCTGCCGTGCCGATCGCCCTGGCGACGGGTTTCGTTTATTTCCGCGTCTTGGGCCGGTTTGCCTGGTGGCTCGCCGAATCGCTGCCAGAAAAAAAAGAGCCAGAGATCGAACCGCGATACAAACGATTCGGTTAGTTCTCAGGAAAAATAGCGCACAGCGTTGTGAAACACGGCGAGACCCTGGCCTTCGCCACGTTCCTCATGACGTGTCCACTGCGGATGCTGCGTGAAATCGACGAACCGTTCCGGGTGCGGCATCAGGCCGAAAACGCGCCCTGTGGTATCACACATTCCAGCCACGTCGGCAATCGCACCGTTGGGATTGTACGGCGCAGCCATGCCGCCAATGTTTGCATAGCGCAACACCAATTGGCCGTTCTGCTCGAATCGAGTCAAAGAGCTTTCATCACGAACGACGAACTTTCCTTCCGCGTGAGCAATCGGCAGCACGAGCGTCTCCAAGCCTTGCAAGAAGACACAGCGGTTTCCGGATGTTTGCAAGCCGACCCAGCGATCCATAAATCGGCCCGAGTCGTTCCAAGTGAGTGAAGCCGCAGGGCCGATTGCATCGTCGGTGTCCAAGAGCCCCGACTTGATGAGCACTTGAAAGCCGTTGCAAATACCAAGAATGAGTTTGCCCGCCTCGCGAAATTCACGGAGAGCATCAGCTAAATGATGCCGAATCTGATTGCCAAAAATACGCCCGGCGGCAACGTCGTCACCGTAACTGAATCCCCCCGGGATACAGAGCACTTGGTAGTCGGCAGCCAATCGCGGGTCTTCGAGAAAACGATTCAAATGAACTACGTCCGAAATCCCGCCAGCAAGCCGAAACGCATGCGCGGTCTCAGCATCACAATTGGTGCCAGGAGCTCTGAGGATTAATATTTTTGGCTGTGACATAGTCAAATCGGTTCTACCAAGCGAGTGGTTGTTTCCAGGCGGCTTTTAACGCATTGAGTTCCGCGTTGATCCATGCAGAGGCACCCTGCTGTTCAGCGATACGCAACCGGAGCTCGGGTTGGGTGCGGCCCACACTGGCGTGCATAACGCTGGACATTACCGTTTCAAACTTGTCGGCTTGTTCGTGTCGAACTTCACAGAGGAACCGAGTATTCGATTCGCTAAACAGCAGTGTCACTGGCGAGAGCGTTTCACCACCGGTGGGAACCTTAACCAATTCGATTTCTGCCCCGATGCCACCAGCGAAACACATCTCGGCTGCCGCCACGGCGAGGCCACCTTCGCTCAAATCATGGCAGGCACGAACCAACCCCTGTGAAATCGCACGATGCAAGGCGGCAAAGGTTTGCTTGGCGACTCTGGGATCGACTTGAGGTACATCGCCGCCCGAAATTTCGTGAATCAACGCAAAGTGTGAACCGCCGAGTTCGTCCTTCGTTTCACCCACCAGGTAAAGTAAACTGTCGGCATGCTTGAGGTCCATTGTCACTGTTTGCGAAACGTCGGCGATTTGGCCCATCGCGCTAATCAACAGCGTCGGCGGAATCGCGATCGTTTGCTTCTCGCCCATCGAATCGACAAAACTGAATTCATTGTTGAGGCTGTCCTTCCCGCTGATGAAAGGAGTTTCCAAAACGAGTGACAAATCATGACAAGCGAGCGCCGCGCGGACCAGCGAGCCAAGCGTTTCACTCTTCTCGCAATCGCCCCAACAGAAATTGTCCAAGAGCGCAATGCGGCTTGGATCGGCACCCACCGCCACGCAGTTGCGCATTGCTTCGTCGATGGCACTGGCAGCCATGTGATAGGTGTCGAGATCGCCATAGCGGGGATTCATGCCGCAGGAAATTACCACGCCACGTCGCGAACCAAGCACGGGCCGGACAATCGCGGCGTCGCTCGGGCCGTCGCTCGCCAAGCCGACAAGCGGCTTGATGACGCTGCCACCCTGCACTTCGTGGTCATACTGACGAATGATCCATTCCTTACTCGCCACGTTATAACTGCCTAAGATGCGGCACAAATCGGTGGTGAGATCGTGACCCAGCATCGGCAATTCGAGCGGTTGGACTTGTGGGGGATTGAAACTCGCGGAGCGAATCACCGGTGGGCGGCCGTTGTGCAAGAGATCCATCGCTAAATCACCGACGACGTGTTCGCCGTATTTCAGAACCAGTCGACCCGTGGGTGCAAACTTGCCAATGACCGTCGCTTCAACCCCTTCGGCCTCGCACAGGGCGTGAAGTTCCTCCCACGACTCCGGCGGCACGCTGATGACCATCCGCTCTTGGGCCTCGGAAATCCATATCTCGGTATAGGAGAGTCCCGCGTATTTTACAGGGGCACGGTCAAGCCAGACTTCGGCCCCGATTTCTTCCCCCATTTCGCCGACGGCACTGCTGAATCCCCCCGCCCCGCAGTCGGTGATCGCGCTATACAGCCCGCGATCGCGAATGGCGAGCAGCACATCGAGCACTTTTTTCTCTTCGACGGCATTGCCGATCTGCACGGCTCCACCGGAGAGCGATTCGCTTTCGTGAGTCAGTTCCGCGCTCGAGAATGTCGCGCCGTGAATGCCGTCGCGGCCCGTGCGGCCGCCGACGCTCACGATCAAATCGTTGGGCTGTGGTTTCTTGAAAGATTTGTCCACAGGAATCAAACCGACGTTGCCACAGTAAACAAGCGGATTTCCCAAGTAGCGCGGATCGAAGTAGACGGCTCCATTCACGGTGGGAATCCCCATGCGGTTCCCGTAGTCGCGCACTCCACTCACCACGCCACGCATCACCTGTTTCGGATTCAGAACCCCCGGCGGAAGATCGTCCGTCGGCGTATCGGGTGGGGCAAAGCAAAACACGTCGGTGTTGCAGATCGGTTTCGCACCCATGCCAGTACCCATCGTGTCGCGGATTACGCCGCCGATACCTGTGTTGGCCCCGCCGTAAGGCTCCAATGCCGACGGATGGTTGTGCGTCTCGACCTTGAAGCAAATATTGAAATCATCGGTGAACCGCACGATCCCCGCGTTATCACGGAATACACTGACGCACCAATCCTCGTCGCCCCATTGTTTTCGCAATTTGTTGGTCGCGGCGAAAATGGTTTCCTTGAGCATGTTGTCGAATTGCCGTTCGCCTTGTTCGTCGCGATAGGCGATCCGACCCGCGAGCGTCTTGTGGCTGCAATGCTCGCTCCAGGTTTGGGCGAGGGTTTCCAACTCGATGTCGGTTGGCTCGCGACCCAACTCGGCAAAATGCTTTTGGATTGTCTGCATCTCGGCGAGTTGCAAATAAAGCTGTCCCTCGCGGCTGCGCTTCATCAGGCCGGCGTCGTCTAAATCCTTAAGAGCGACCGTGCAGAGTTGGAATTGATAGTCGCTCCCCAATTGCAACCGATCAAACGGCAGCGGACCGACAATTGTTTGCTCAATGGCGTCGTTGGCGAGGATGCGGTTACTGATCGCGGCGAGTTGCTGCTGGGTGGCACCATCAATCCAATACTTGCGGAGGGTGCGAAGCGATGAGAGCGAATAGCCAAAATCTCGCACCGCCGCTTCCGCGCTCTGGGCAACCGGATCCATGACTCCCGGCTTCAACAAGACCTGCAGCAGCGCTGCCCCGTTGCCGTTGGGTGAAGCAGACAATGCCGCTTGACTGACTTGGCCCACGACCGGGCGCTCCACGGTTGATTCCGCAAACAACTCGCTGGCCAACCGCTCGGCCTGAGCCTCATCAAGCGAATCGCTCTCGAGCAGGAAACCCCGCGCGGAGTGGATCACCAAATTGTGACCAATTCCCAATTCTGAAGCGACTGCGGCAATGCGCTCGGCTTCATGGTCGGGCAGTCCAGGGAGCGGGTGGATGTCAATTTCCCAGAGCATCTCGAATCTGTTTCGCTTGGTGGAGGGTTTTTTGGAGTTGAGACCACTCGCCGGTGGCCATTTGAGCACGCATTTCTTGAAGCTGGGCGATCAATCTGTCGAGCGCCGGCAACATGTCAGCCAAGTTTTGGCTGAAAATCTGAGTCCACAATTCCGCATCACCGGCGGCCACGCGGGTTGTGTCGGCCCAACCCGTCGCGGCGAGTGGCAAATACTCTTGAGCGGTGCATTTCGCCAGGGCCGAGGCCACCAAGTGTGGTAAATGGCTCGTCGCGGCAAGGGCTTGGTCATGCTCTTTGGGAGACATGACATGAACCGTGGCCCCCAAAGATTGCCAAAATTCCCGCGCAATTTCTAGCACCTCCGCAGAAGTGGCTTTGGTGGGGGTAACCACGACCGTTCGGCCTTCAAGCAAATCTTCGCGGGCATTCTCGGGGCCGGTGCGATGATCGCCGGCCAAAGGATGGCTGCCGACAAAGTTTGGGGATTTCCCAGCAAGTCGTGCATCGACTTCCCGGCAAATCAAGCCTTTGGTGCTGCCTGCGTCGGTAATGAGCCGAGCCAAGGGTGCCGCTGCCGCGACTTGGCACACCTGCTCGGCAATCGAATCCACGGGAGTCGCAACCACAATGACCTCGGCATTGGCCACACCCTCCCCCAAGTCGGTGGTGGCTCGGTCGATGGCTCCCACGGCGAGGGCTTTATTAAGGGTGGCTTGATTTCGCCCGACGCCTGTAACATTCCCGGCCAATCCGCGCTTACGTAGAGCAAGGCCAATCGATCCGCCGATCAGTCCGACACCGACAATGGCAACATTCCTGGCGTTGGGCATGCGAACGTGGGAAATATGGCTGGTTTAGCCCGCTTGGGGCTTGATAAAAACAACGATTCAACCACGGCAATTGCCGTTGGGGGCATTCTAGCAAAGCGTGCGAAGATTGCAGGGGGCTAAACTGAAGTTCGGAGATGCGATAATCTCGCTCGTTGGTACGCCCCTTGCAATCGTTAGATTCTACGGCTAGAGCAGAAGTTCGCCCTGCGGAACTGCTCTACCCAAAGCGGAACAAAATAGCAAAAAATAATGGTTTTAGTTAAATCAATTCTTCGCTCTTACGTAATTACTGCGGTAAACTAACCTACGCCTTACTACACTTGGGTACTGCTTGCTAGCAGGGAAAGTTTTTGATCATGTTCGTTGCAAAGGGATTTGCGCAATCAGGCCGTTCACTTTTTTCAGGGACATCTGCCATGTTGCGCACTATTTTCGTGGCCCTCGTCGTGGCCGCCAATTTCGCCGTCGGTCAACTCGCCGCTCAAGATTGGGCCGAGAAAATGTTCAACAAAGTTGAGCACGACTTCGGCACGGTCGCTCGTGGAGCGGAAACCATTTACCGCTTCGAGATTACCAATCTCTACAAGCAGCCGATGAAGATTCTTGGCGTGCGTTCGAGTTGCGGTTGCACCTCGCCGACCATCGAGAACAACACCATTAACACTTATCAGAAGGCATTCTTGGTCGCCAAGTTTAATACTCACACTTTCGTGGGTTTGCACGGGGCGACCCTCACCGTCTCGTTTGGCGCACCGTATCCAGCCGAAGTACAGGTCCGCGTGCATGGCAATATCCGGGGCGACGTTGTTTTCAGCCCTGGTGCGATTGAATTCGGCAAAGTTGACGAAGGCGAGCTCCGCGAGCAGCGTATCAATGTCAGTTATGCCGGCCGTGCCGACTGGAAGATTGTCGATATCACGAATGATAATGACTACTTTGAAGTTGAAATGGCAGAAGCTCCCCGCACTTCGGGCAAAGTGAATTACAACCTGACCGTGCGGCTCAAGGACAACGTGCCGGTCGGTTTCATCAAGGATCAGCTCACAGTCGTCACGAACGATCGCCGCACGGATAGCCAACGGATTCCGTTGTTTGTTGGTGGACATGTCGTGCCGGAAATCTCCGTGACTCCCGAGACTTTGGTGCTTGGCAATGTAAAGGCCGGCGAGCCGATCACCAAGAAAGTGGTGGTACGCGGCAAGAAGCCGTTCAAGATTCTTGATGTGAACTGCGGTGACAACTGCTTTAGCTTTAATACCGATCAAGAATCGAAAGAGTTGCACTTGGTCGAAATCACATATCGCCCCGGCGATCAGGCTGGTCCGGTGAAGGTGCCCGTCACCATCACGACGGACCGCCCTAATCGTACGGCGGGTCTGACCGTCTCTGCCGAAGTGATAGCACCCCCGACCCCGCCAGCCAGTCAGGTGGAAGTCGAAGTGGGGAAACAATCGGTTATTGAGTCGAACGATGCTCAAGTTGCCGAGACTGCTAGCGTGCAGTAACGGCAGCGTTGACACCAGCGGCAGCCACCGCCATAATCCCCGCCCAAATCTCGCGATTCCGCTTCGATTCGTAAGCGGAACCGCGTATTGATTTCTTTTCTCCACGAGTGGCTGTTGAATCGCATGGACGCGGTCTTCACACGATCTTTGTATGCCCTTTGCGCTGCGTGGCTGACGCTGCTCATGGCGTTGCCTGCGCACGCGGCTGATCCATTCGACGAAGAATCGCGTGGCAAGGCCTCGACATTTGATTTCAAGGTCGATGAAGAGAGCGAAGTCAATGCTCCCGAGGCTGCGGAATTCGATCAATGGGAGCCGCTCGTCGAGCAAGAACCGCTGGCAGACAACACCGTCAAGTGGAACGACCCCTCGGTGAAAACGATTGACTGGGTCCGCCACTTCGGTTTTCGCCATTCCTCGACCGACGGCCGTCACACTGGCAAAGGCGTCCCCTTGGAGGGCACGAGTTGGCTCAATCGCCCCTATCACGCGGATTGGTTTCTCGGCACGCTCACCGGCGATGAGTTGATCGCGGGGCGAGTTAATCTCGACAATGAGTTGATCGCCGGACTGCGGATCGGTTACGACTTTGATTACTTCTGGGGGCTCGAATGGCGGTTTGGTTGGTCGCATCCCAACATGGACCTCGAAGGGGTTAATGCCACGCCTGCCGACGGCTCTTACTTTATCAGCGACGTCGATCTCAAGTATTATCCGTGGGGCGATTCCAAAGTTCGGCCTTACGGACTGCTGGGCGCGGGGTTGGCGCGGATTGATTTCGTGGATGACTTGAGTATCAGCCGCAACGTGACACTGGCCACGATGCCGTTTGGCGTGGGCGTGGAGTTCCATCAATTTCCTTGGCTTGCCTGGCGGCTGGAAGTGCTCGACAACCTCGGCTTTGGGTCGGACGACGTCGAGACGGTCAACAATTTCTCCTTGACCGCGGGCATGGAGTTACGACTCGGCGCGCGGCCGCAATCGTATTGGCCTTGGCGACCGGGTCGGAAGGTGTGGTAGGCAAGTGCTTGTCAGTCCAGTTGCCTACTGGCGTCGCACACGCGGGTCAGCGGTGGGGACACACAACATGTTGTGGCTCCGCCCTGGCTTCGGGGCCGCTCTTGAGACTCTAATTTACCAGTTTACGTCGATTGGCGGGGTGGTGAAAATGTCTATAGGTAGTAGTTGGTTTGGTCAGACCCACTAGATGATGTGGTTTGCCAAGAAAAAACTCGCGATTTTAACGTTGTCGGACCCAATTCCCACGAATTGTCGTTGCCTTGCCAACCCAATATTCAAGGAAACGCCATCTGAACATAATTTAGCGCATCGCTGATTTTATCACAAACGGGTGGCCAATTTTAGCCGTTACTTTTGGCCGCGCGCTTGGGGAAGCTGACCGAGGAGACCGAGCGTTATTTGTGTCCGAACGATTGTTTGTTTGTCATTCGTTCCGTTTTTCTTCTGCCGAATGGACACAGTCACCCCTTCTGGGCGGGCCAGTTGCCGATGTCAATCTGATTTTTCTTGATCATCTCAGCCCGTTTGCGAAGTTTCTTGTCAGTCAGCGGGAAGAGAAAATCGTACATCTCGGGATGACATCCCATTGCCGCATAAGTCAACGGACTCTCGCCGTAAATATCTCTTCGATTGATGTCCGCCCCGCGTTCGAGCATCCACTCGACGATCTCCTTGTGGTTTTTGTTGGCAGCACGCATAAGGGCAGTCTTGCCGTCTTCATTGATGGCATTAACCGATAACCCGTTTCTCACTAAACCATAAACAACTTCGGCATGTCCGCGCGTGGCTGCAAGAATGAGCTGATTTACTTCTTCCGAGGTTTCCCCTTGCGAGCGAAAAGCCAAAACAAGTTTAGCTCTCTCTCTTTCCTTGGCTGTGGAGATAGGCATTAAAAGTTCGCAAACCTCGATGTGGTTTTTGTCAGTCGCCAAGAATAGTGCTGTGTTTGCGCTCTCGTCTTTGAGCTTCGGATTGGCACCGCGCTGCAAGAGCTCTTTGACAATGTCCACATGCCCACACGCTGCGGCGATCATCAACGGTGTACCACCATCCTCATCCCGCACGTTGATTTCGGCGCCGGCCTTCAATAACTCCTTTACAGATGTCAAGGAGCCACTCTCGACGGCCGCTGTCAGAGGTGGGGTAACTGTTTGGCAGAAATTAGGATCAGCTCTCAGTTCCAACAGCAGTCGGACCATGGCCGAATCTCCTCTGGAAGCAGCTATCGTTAATAGACATTCGTCGCTGTCGGGGAACGATCGATTCGGATCAGCCCCCTCCGCGATGGCTTGACGTAGCCCCGTTTGATCGCCTGTTTCAACTAGCTCCCATAAGTTCATTGAATCGTCCAACTTGCTTTGCTCTTCTTAGAAGATAGAAGGGAAGACAAAAAGGGGCAGAACGTAATGGCCAAAGCAAGAAAACGTGAGCTCGTGACAATGGCTCGGATCGTGATGATGGCGGACTTGCTTGCGATGGGGTGGAAGGTTGCTCATGCAGTGAATATAAGCTTGACGTCGGTGAGAATCCACAAGAAATCTGATTACAAGCAGCCGCTGAGAAGGCACTGCTGGACAAGCCAGCAGTGGCACCCTGCCCTTGAAGCAAGAAAACCACTGTTTCCGCACCGGGATGGTGCTGCTCTGTATGGTGGACAGGGGTTGGTTGGTGATGCCAGAATGGTTGCGTTGTTTCCACGAGAAGCGCGGTGCCGACCAACGCGGAGCGTCGGTGCCCGCCGTGGCGCTGTGTTGTCTTGAGCGCGGTGCGAGCACCGCGGCTAAATAGGTATCGATTGTGATTCATTTTGGCTGATACTTCTAAAACACCTCTGAAGTTTGCCGTTGTGGGGGGCGGGATTTCTGGGCTGACGGCTGCGTATCGATTGACCAAGCTGCTGCCGCAGGCGCGGGTCGAGATTTTTGAAGCGAGTGATCGGCTGGGTGGGGTGCTCGCCACGCACGGCGAGGGCGATTTTCTTATCGAGCGCGGGGCGGACAGTTTTATTACCCGGGAGCCTTGGGGCCGCGAATTGTGCGAGGAGTTGGGACTCAGCGGCGAGTTGATTCCGACCAACACGGCCCACCGTCGGGCGCTCGTGCTGCACTATGGCAAACTGCATCCCGTGCCGGCGGGGTTTGTGCTGATCCGTCCGCAACGGCTATGGCCCATCATCAAAACTCCGCTCTTGAGTTGGCCGGGGAAATTGCGGTTGATCGCGGAGCGTTGGCGAAAGCCTCCGCAGGGCATCGATCACGATGGATTTGATGACAACTTGGCTCACTTCGCCTCGGAGCGGTTGGGCCGGGAAGCGTTTGAACATTTGGTCGAGCCGTTGGTGGCGGGGATTTACACGGCTGATGCAAACCAACTGAGCGTGGCGGCAACGATGCCGGAGGCATTGGAAGCTTTGCGGAAAAATGGGACGCTTTGGCAGCGCGATCAAGTGGATGCTGAAGCTTCTAGCGGGGCGCGGTATGGGAGTTTTGTGACGCTGCGCGGGGGGATGGGGCGGCTGGTGGAGGCGCTCAGAGCATGTTTGCCAGCGGAAGCGATCCATTTGAATCAATCGGTGGAGAAAATTTCGCACGATGAGGTAGGCAACTGGCGTTTGCGTTTTGCCGACGGGACGAGTAGTGAATCCTATGCGGGGGTGGTGTTGGCGGTGCCCGCGCCGCGAGCGGCGGCGCTGATTGGGGAGATTGATGCGCTACTGGCGGGGCTGCTTGGTGAGATTTCCTATGCGAGTAGTGCCGTGGTGAGTTTTGCGTTTCGTGGGGATCAAATCGAACGGAAATTGGATGGGTTTGGGTTTGTCGTGCCGAAGATTGAGAATCGCGACATTATTGCCGCGAGTTTTTCGAGCGTGAAATTTCCGGGACGCGCGCCCGACGAGATGGTGCTGATTCGGACCTTTCTCGGCGGTGCCTTGCGGCCGGATTTGGTTGACTTGCCGGATGCGGAACTCGAGCGGATCGCGCTCGCGGAGCTGACCGACATTCTCGGCATTAGCGGCCCACCGACGATGATCGATGTGGTGAAGTGGCGCGAGAAAATGCCGCAGTATCGGGTGGGGCATTTGGAGTTGGTGCAGAAAATCGAAGAGCGCGCTGCCGGGGTGGCTGGGTTGGCGCTGGCTGGCAACGGTTATCGGGGCGTGGGTATTCCGTACTGCGTGCGGAGTGGCGATGAGGCGGCGCGACGTGTTACTGAGCGGTTTTTGAGTTGACCCGGGGAGCGCCGGCCCCGCTTTAGTTGAGCGTTAAGCTTGCGCCGGTTTCATCGCTGGTGAACTGGGCTGTGAGGCTGTTATCACTTGCCGCTCCGAGAGCAACATCATCCTCGGGTTCTTCTGCCAGAAGCAATTGCTGGATGGCAACAGCCAGGGAAAAATCTTGCGCTAACTCGGGATCATCCGCTAAGGCGGATTCAATGAGCGCTTTCTGGGGGTGCTCGCCGACGACTTCCAGGCGACCGTCGATTGCCGAGATACGCAGTTGCAACGGCTCGGTGAGTTCGACACCGGCGGATGCCAGGGCTTGCTCAATTCTGGTTGCCAGATTTTGTTGGAGTTCCGGCAAAGCGGTCTGCATGTCCGCGATTGGCACCGCGGGCTGTTCGTCGCTCGCGGCGGAGAGAGAATCGGCCACCGCGTGCAGCACCGCCGAGAACGGTTCCGCCAAGGTGTTGAAGGTGCGCTCCAACAGATTCCCCGCCGTGTTAACGGCCGAGGGAGCAGCCAGACCTAACAAGACCGGTTCCATGGAAGATTTCCCGCAGGCTACACCGTCATTCCCGAGAAAACTGCAAAGTGGTAGGCACACTCCGTGTGCCGTAACCGCCTTGGTGAAATCACCGCGTTTTCTCGCGGCCGCCACGGCACACGGAGTGTGCCTGCTACATTCAGGCGGGCTCGCTACTCGGGAAAGATCGTCGCGGGGAGGGAGGTGCGATGAGGAAATCTACGCGGAGTTTGCGGACGCTAGCGTTATTATGAAGTCGCCATTGACCCGGGGAGCGCCGTCCCCGGGCTTGGGGGAAGTTTTATTGGGGGCGGGCTGCTAGGTGGGTGGGTGCTAGCAGGGCGCGTTGGGCGCGGATTTGTTCGCGGACGAAATTGAGATCGGTGTCACTCAACTGCGAAAAATCGAGCATAACAAGCTCGCCAGAGGCCTGCGTTAAGTGGACCCCCGTGGTGGTCATGCGGACCAAACGAGCCTCGCATCGAACATTCGCTACGAGGTCCGTCCAAGTGCGTGACAGGCTGGGACCAATCTCCAACGCGGGCGCTTCGTTCCAACTAAACGGGTCATTGCTTTCCGCTTCTTCTTGCTTTTCTTCTTGCTTTTCTTCTTGCGGTGCCGGTTCCTCGGCGGGAGTTGAGGGGCCGAACAAGTCATCCAGAGGGTCTGCTTCCGTGGTGGATTCTTCTGTTTCAGTTTCAATCGTTTCCGACTCGGTTTCCTCTGTTTCCTCTGTTTCCTCTGTTTCCTCTGTTTCCTCTGTTTCCTCTGTTTCCTCGACGGCGGGCTGCGAAGGCTCGACGAACAAATCCTCGGTGATCTGCGCTTCTTCGGTTTCGGTCACTTCGGTTTCGGGCGCTGGTTCTTCGACAGTGGCAGCCGGTTCATCAAAGAGGCCATCAGTATTGGTTTTGGGTTGCGCTTGGGGCTCAGCGGCTGGCACATTGGCAGGCGGAGTGGCTGCGGGGCCGGGAAACAATTCATCGGTAGGCGACGCCGCTGGAGCCGTCTCCGAGGGAACCGCGATGGGGGCGGGCGGAAGTTCCGTAGCGGATTTTTCCAGCGTGGGAGCAGGTGTTTCGTTTTGTGGCAAAACCTCGGCGGGCTTTTTAGCCTCTGGAGTCTCTGTTTCTGGAGACTCTGGTTTATTCGTTTCCGCGGGAACGGGTTCAGCCGCTTTTTCCAGCGTTGGTTCAGCGTGTTCCGTTGTGGAACAGCCGCAGTCATCAGAAGTAATAACTTCAGGGGCACACTCGCCGCAAGCTTCACATTCCATGACGATCGGTTCGCAGCAGCCACACTCCAGGGCGCAGCCGCAGGAGTCATCAACTACCACCCCATCACTCGCGAGCGCAGGCGCAACAGACTGCAAGACGACGAGGAAACCAAGCACCAAACGAGCAAGTAAACGAATCATGTTTCTTTAACCTCAAGAGGGGATTGTCCGCTTATTTTAGCAAAGCGATTGTTATTTTGTGAGTTGTTGTTGGAAAGCCGGCACAAATGGCTTTTCTTGCCTGTATTCACGGTCCAAATAATTGGCGACAGCGCGGTGGCGCTCGATCACGAGATTCTCTTCCATGCGGAGTTGCGTCGCGGCACTCTGCCAACTCTGGGCGAAGGGGCCGGTTAACTTGGCACCTGGTCCGTCGGACAGTAGCGACAAGGCGTAGTCAAATAATTTCACCCCTGATTTGTGCCAGGCAGTGACTTGCTCGCCATGCTCGACTAAGCGCTCGTCGACGCCAAATTCGTCGAGGGCTTCCAAATCTTTCAGTGCTTTTTCGTGTCCCTGCTCCCGCTGCAAAAGATAATCGTAGAGTTGCCATTCCTCGGGGCTGCCTTCGCCCCGCAAGCGACCATGGGCTTCAACCAGCATGCACTCGGTGAGAGTGTTCCAGTAAGCACGAGTCGCGGCTCGGGTTTCTTGTGGTGTCGGTTGCCGAGGAGCGGCGGGTTGGTCGGTGGTGGGTGCTGCTTCCGTTGTTGCCAGATCGGCAGGTTGAATTGCTGCTGAGGAAGATTCCAAGGAAACTTCGGCACTCGCGGGAGCGGGTTCAGTTGCTGCCGACATTGCCGTGTTCGTGGTCGCTTGCCCAAAGTAAGTGGCCTCGACGACTTGTGCTTGAACCAACACGCCGATGGCCATCTGTTTGACGTCGATGCCGAGATACATCGAGCCGAGCGTTACGCCTCCAACCATAGCGACCAAACAACCGACGAACTCCAAGAAGGAAAGTCCACGGCGCTGCGATAATGGTCTTTGTTTCTTGGTGATTTCCATCGAAAAGGCCTCCTCAAATAGCTGTCACTTCTGGAGCCTGCCTAGGCAGAACTTGCCATGTAAGCATAGCTTTTGAGGAAGCCGAACCGTTGATGGAGGGCCAATTTGGCCTGGGTCATGGTTCCGTGGAGAGCAATCAGAGCTTGCGGGCGTGTCGAATGTGCCGGATTTTCCAAACAGTCGGGCTAGCTTTCGGCACGCCGGGCTGCCCGCCGGCGGTCGGCTTCGATCAGCATGATCTTGCGCAGGCGAACGCTGGAGGGGGTGACCTCCACGAGCTCGTCCTCTTCGATGTATTCGAGGCAGGTTTCGAGCGACATGACTCGCACGGGGCGAACCTGGCTGTTGTCATCTTTGCCGGAGGCACGCATGTTGGTGAGTTTTTTGCCTTTCACGACGTTAATCACAAGGTCACCCGCGCGGCAATGTTCACCGACGACTTGGCCTTCGTAAACTTGGTCACCGGGGCTAATGAAAAAGTCGCCACGGTCGTAGAGCGCGTCGAGGGCGTAGGCGGTGACCATGCCGGTTTCGTTGGCGAGCAACACCCCCATGGGCCGGCTGGGCGTGGCACCGCGGACTGGCTCGTAACCGAGAAACGTGTGGTGCATGATCGCCTCGCCCTGGGTGGCATTGAGCATCCGGCTGCGGAGGCCCATCAAGGATCGCGCGGGAACCGTGAATTCCAGATGCACGAAGCCGCCCCCTTGGCGATGGGTCATTTTGGTAAGCGTGGCGCGGCGATCCCCCAAGAGCGACATCACCGAGCTTTGGCAGGACTCGGGGCAATCGACCACCAGTTGCTCGATCGGTTCGCAACGGACTCCGTCGATGTCGCGGAGGATCACCTCGGGTTTGCCCACGCAAATTTCAAAACCTTCGCGGCGCATGTTTTCGATCAAGATGCCTAGATGCATCAGACCCCGACCGGAAACGCGGAATTGCTCCTGGCTGGGGCCTGGTCCGACACGCAGCGCGACATTGGAGCGCAACTCGCGCTGCAGACGCTCGCCCAATTGTCGGCTCGTGAGCAGTTTTCCTTCACGTCCGGTGAAAGGACCGTCGTTCACGCGGAATGTCATGTGCAGGGTTGGTTCGTCGATGGTGACCGGGGGCAAGGCTTCTGGAAAGCTGACATCGGAAACTGTGTCGCCGATCTCGATGGGTTCGAGGCCGACGATGGCACACAAATCTCCCGCCGAGACGCTGTCCACTTCCTTGCGATCCAAGCCGTCGAACCCCAAGAGTTGGGCGACTTGCTTTTCCGTTTGCTTACCCTCGCGGTCGATGACGAGCACGCGCTGCCGGCGACGGAAGGTGCCTTCGCGCACGCGGCCAATGGCAATTCGGCCCACGTAATCGGAGTAATCAAGCGTTGTCACTTGCAGACGGCCAGGGCCATCTTCCAAACCCACTTCTGGGGGTGGCACGTGTTGTACAATGGCTTCAAACAATGGCCGGAGGGAATCGCTCGGCTCGTTGAGATCCAGGGTTGCCCAACCTTGCCGAGCGGAGGCGAAGATGACGGGAAATTCCAAGACCTCGTCGGGGGCATCCATTTCCACTAACAAGTCGAAAACTTCGTTCACGACTTCCATCGGGCGCGAGTCGGGACGGTCGACTTTGTTGACGACCACAATTGGTCGCAGGCCATGCATCAGCGACTTTTGCAGCACGAAGCGGGTTTGCGGCATGGGGCCTTCGTAGGCATCGACCAACAAGAGCGTGCCACTGGCCATGCCTAATACCCGCTCGACTTCGCCGCCGAAATCGGCATGGCCCGGGGTATCGATCAAATTCACGCGGAAGTTATCGCCCGAGGTGGAAGTGTAGCGGACGGCGCAGTTCTTGCTGAGGATCGTGATGCCCCGTTCGCGCTCGAGGTCGTTGGAGTCGAGAATGAGCCCGTGCTGGCCTCCCGCGAGTTTGGCGAGGTCTTCGTTGCGGTATTGGCCCGATTGCATCAACATTTTGTCCACGAGCGTGGTTTTGCCGTGGTCAACGTGCGCAATAATGGCGACGTTACGAATTTGTTGGGCAGCGGATGTTAGGGCGGCGGAAGACATAAATGGCGAAAACCTGCTGATGGATGCGGATACAAAATGTCCCAGTTAACCACGGGAGTCGTTAAAGAACCGTTGCAACAACGGGAACGCCGAGTTGACACGTCTCGGCAACCGACTTTTCGGCGGGAGGGACCAATTATTATACAAACTAGGAAACCACTTGGGCAGTTCACTTTTTGCGGTTTTTACCTTTCCTTTCAGACTCCCTACGTTTGCGCCCGGCGAGAAAACTGCGTTAATACGCCTATATCTACTTGGTCAGAGTTGATTTGTTACCGATGAGGTTTGCCAATTTATCTCTCAACATGCCGCGACTCAAACTTGTGAAGATTTGTGACGAGACTTATACTAAGGTCTAATATGAGAGAGGCAGCGGCGTCTTCCCCACCGAGTGCGTGCGGTCCGTGGCCACCATGTAACGGCACTTGGAAGTTTGCGGTGTCAGGACCCATTGTGTCGCCAGAAAGTGCGTCATTTCAAAGCGAGCAACCCGGCGAGCGTCCCAAGGTTCTATTCTTGGGCGGGGCGCACGATTCACAGGTTGGTTTTAGCTCCCACTTCGGCAACGATATCGAAATCGTTCGCGTGGATTCGGCCATCGAGGTGCTCTCGAATCTGGTGGAGGGAGAATTCGCAGGCGTTTACTGCGATACCGATCACTTTGCCAAGTCGCTTGATCTGAGCAAGATTTTCTGCGGCGATCGGATTCTCGAAGGGATGCCCGACGGGGTCGTGCTGCTCGACAAGGAGAACAAGATTCTCTGGGGCAATGGTCGGTTACGCGAATGGACCGGTGCGGAGCGGGTGATTGGCGAGAATTTTTATCGCGTGATGGGTAGCCCCGAATTGCTTGGCCCCGATTTCTGTCCGCTGCACAGCGCGCTCGCGACGCGGCGCCCCTGTGCTTCCATCATGCGGTGTGACGACAACAAGTTTTTTCGCTTGCACGCGGCACCCGTGTTTGCCACCGGCAGTGATGGTGTTCCGCAGAATCTCGTGGTCACCGTCCACGACATGAGCCAAGAGGTCTTGCAGCAACAAAAGCTCGCGGCCATCCATCAGGCTGGCGTGGAACTCGCTGACTTGACTACGAGCGACGTTTCGCAACTTGCTGAAGAAGAACGGATCGAGCTGCTCAAATCCAACATCCTGCAATGTATTCAAGAAGTCTTGCAACTCGACGTGGTTGAGATTCGCATGCTCGATCAAGACACGGGAGAGCTGATTCCGCTGCTGGAAGTTGGCATGGTTCCCGAAGCCGCTGTTCGCAAGCTGTACGCCCAAACAAGCGGCAATGGCGTCACGGGATTCGTGGCGGCTACCGGCAAGAGTTACATTTGCGAGCACACCACCGAAGATCCACTCTTTCTCGAAGGATCCGCGGGGGCGCGGAGTTCGCTGACTGTTCCCCTGATCTTACATGAGCAAGTGATCGGCACGCTGAACGTCGAAAGCCCCGAGGGAAATGCGTTTTCCGAGAGCGATTTGCAATTCTTGGAGATTTTTGCCCGTAGCGTGGCGGTCGCGTTAAACACCCTGGAACTGCTGGCTGCAGAGAAGGCGAGTACTGCGGCCGCGAGCGTTGAGGCCATCCATAGTGCCGTCGCTTTGCCAGTGGACGTGATTCTCAACGACGCCGTGAACATCATGGAGCGTTACATCGGCCATGAGCCGGATGTGGTCGAGCGTTTGCACCGTATTCTTCGGAATGCTCGCGATATCAAGCAGGTGATCCAGAAAGTGGGGCAAAGCATGAGCCCCACGCAGGCGCAGCCGGCCACCGGTTCGACCGACTCGCGGCCCAAGCTTGTCGGGAAGCGGATTCTGGTGGTCGATGCCGACGAATCGGTCCGTTCCGCCGCGCATGGACTGTTGGAACGTTACCATTGTGTTGTCGAGACGGCACACGACGGCAACGAAGCCCGCCTGATGGTCCGCAATCTTGCCGCGGGGTCGGCTTATGACGTGATCATCGCCGACATTCGCCTGCCAGATATGAATGGATACGAGTTGATGTCGAAACTCGCCGAGTTGATGGAAAAAGTGCCGATGGTTTTGATGACCGGCTTTGGCTATGATCCTGGGCATTCGATTGTGAAAGCCCGTCAAGCCGGCTTAAAGTATGTGCTCTACAAACCTTTCCGCTTGGATCAATTGGTGAGTGTTGTCGAAAGCACCATCGACGATCGTCAATTACCGCCAGGCTGAGCCGTCGGGAACCGCGGAACGATTGGCCCATGCACTCTGCCCTGCTCACCGCGCTTGCGCTCTTCGCACTTCTCGGACACGGTTATTTTTGGGTGGCCATCGTCAATCGCCTGCATGCTTGGGCCGGCCCGCGACGATTGATTGACTTCCTGACGCATGCCAGTTTCGCAGCATTCATCGTGTTGCCGCCGATGATTGCTTGGCAATGGCAACATCTCGGCACCAACTTCCTTGATCGGCAAGCCACAACACGATGGCCTTGGTTCTTGCTCGTTTATTGCTTGGAATGCGCTTTTTTCGGTTTGGGTAAACTCCTGGCCAGATTTGTCAGCGGATTCCGAGAGGATGATCCTCATACCGTACTGTCCAAGCAACGCTTGTTTGTCGAACCCGCGCAGCCCTGGTCGGCAAGTTCACTGCATGGGTTTTACCCTCGAATGCTTGGTTTTGTGCCTGGCAATCAGGCTTTGCGGCTGGCCATCGACACCAAGCAGCTTTTAATACCTCGCTTACCCGCGAAACTGGTGGGACTGAGAATCGCTCATATCAGCGATCTCCACGTTACGGGCCGCGTCGGGCCGGAGTGGTTTCGGTGGGTGGTCGACGAAGTGAACAAGCTCGCTGCTGATGTGATCATGGTTACCGGCGATCTCATCGAGCAGGAAGCCTATCGAGATTGGCTGAACGAAAACCTTGCCCTCTTGCGAGCGAAATACGGCGTTTATTTCATTCTGGGGAACCACGATTATTTTATTGACGCCCAACGCACGATTGCAGACCTCACTAAGTTGGGGCTGATCTACATGGGCGGAAAAAAACTGATTGCCGAGTGGAATGGGCATCCCGTGTTGATCGCCGGCAATGAAGTTCCCTGGCATCGCGAACTTTCCGACCTAGCGGCGATCGAGCAAAGCACGCCCTTTCGTTTGCTCTTGATGCACAGCCCCGACCAATTCGATTGGGCGTGTGCGGTCAACGGCGATCTGGCCCTCGCGGGGCACACGCACGGCGGACAGATTTGCTTTCCGATTCTCGGTGCCGTGGCCGCGCCGAGTCTCCACGGCACGCGCTTCGCGGGGGGCACATTTCGTCGCGGGAATACGATTATGCACGTCACGCGCGGCATCTCGGGCGAGACGCCGATGCGGTGGTTGTGTCCGCCGGAGATCGCGGTGCTGGAGTTGGTGTCGACGAAAACTTGAGATGCTGGTGTGCCACTGGCTTTTGCCAGTGCTCTTCGTGGCACTTGGATAAATGAAACTTCGTAAGAAGCAGAATATGCTCTTGCTGCCGGCTATTTGAATTTGGCGAGACGAACTCATCGAGATACCCCAACAGCATCTTCCCAAAAAAACACGGTTCTTCAGGAATTTAGTGAGTCACAAGTGGTCCTGTCGATGCTTAACAAGAAAATTGTGCCTTGGTGGACGCCTCTGATATCCCGTCAGGGATTAAATCATTCAGCCCAGGGTTGCCACAACATGAGCTCCGCGAATCTTGTGGCTACCCTGGGTCCGCATCCATAAACATTCCTCGGCCGAGCAACACGCGCTGTGTACCGCAAGAATGTGATCGAGGCCGAAAAGTGTGCGGAGAATTTCGTCCTCGTCTACGCCCCGCCGGAACCCAACACCCGCCCCTCGGACGATGGATGCTTGGGGGTTGGTAACCCAGGGTAAGAAAACACTCGCCAAGGCTCTTGTTTTCTAACCCTGGGCTGAAATATCTAACCCCTGCGGGGTACCGGACCCGCAAACAAATTGGCAATCTCCCCAGTTAGCAGACCACTTAAGCTAGATTCACCCACTAATATTCCTGAAGAACCATAAACAGTAAAACTTGCGATCGTTGTCGTCTCTTGGATTCTTGTGAAACGGACTCATCGAGATACACGAACATCATCTGGCTTTGCACAATTAGCCCCGCCTGCACATTAAGTCGTAAGGCTGCACAAAAAGTCAACGCCGCTCAATGTATAGATTGGGTCCAGCTTGGTCCAAAAGTACAGTGCGATCATCCCGGCGAGCCCACAGAGTATTCCGAGCAAGTGCCGACCAAAGAGCGCACCCACAATCGCGGACGGCGGGATGTATATCAACGACGCGAATAGATAGCCGTCGAGCAGGCTCCTATAAGACTCGCTTCTGCGGGCTAACACCCAGTTAGCACAGAAAACCGCAGCCCACATTGTGGCAATGATTAAGTCGCTCAGTCTGAATTGGAATTTTGGCTTCATGGTCTTTAATGCGATGTAGACTCAAATGTTCATGGCCCCCGACGGTCAAACAAGACCCTTACTCTTCAACTTGACCCACACCGCTGAACGTGAATTGGCGTCGGAAGTGCTTTGGAGTTGATCGAGTTCGCCTTGAATTTCCGCATCGATCTCGTCGGGATGGTCGTGATAATACGTCATCGCCGCATGCACTTCCGAAAGCGTTAGGTAAGAAAAGTGCCGCACAATCTCTTCGGGACTTAAGCCCCGAGCCAGATATTCCAGCACGATCATGGCGACTCTGGTGCGAGGATGGCTTTCCAGCCGGGCCGGCGAACCAGGTTCTTTCACAATATGGGGATAGGCTATCACGGTGCTCATAGTCGTGTCTCCTGATGTAATCATAACATCAGAGGTGCTCGTATCCAATTTTGGGAGAAACAAATAAATAGCCGGGCCGCAACGCGGTCCGGGAAATGTCCCGGAGAGCGTTGCGGCCCGGCTGATGAAGAAATTCTTGGTATTATTGCTTCTGCAGTTCCAAACAAATACCACCAGCGCGCATGGCCTCGTGCATTTTGGTGTACCAGAGCTCTTTCTTGCAGGGGATGCCGACATCGGCGCAGATTTGTAGTAACTCTTGGCGATTGTGAGTGCGACAAGACCAAAACCGGCTGGTCCAAGCGCCAGCCAAACTGTCTTCGGTCACCAACAAGAGCATCCGCCCACCGGGCCGCAGTACGCGAGAAAGTTCCGCGAGTCCTGGTCGGGGATCAGCCAAGTGTTCCAAGACGTAACCACAAGTAATGCCGTCAAAGAAATTGTTCTCAAACGGCAAATGCACGATGTCGGCGGTGACGAAACGAGGGCGCGTGCTCTTGAGCCGCAGCCGCGCTCTTTGCAGCATTGGCTGCGACAAGTCGGTGCAATAAATCTCGGTTTGCGCGTCGGAGTATTTCAAGAGATGCTGCGCGATCTGGCCGGCACCGCTGCCAACATCCAGAATCGAGCGCATGCCGCGCAGGTCAAATTTGCGTTTGCGGAACAGGCGTTCACCCAGCGGAATGTGCAGCGACAACATGCTTGCCGTGGATAAGAGCGCTCCCTGAGGTCCGGCGTAGACGCGACGCACCTTCTGGCGATACTCTTCGTCGCTCACCCGGCGAATGAGGTCGTTCTCGATCAGGCGTTTGAGTGCCGTAGGTTGCTTCCGTTCCGGCTGGCTTCGTTCAATTTGCCGTTCATCGACTATCTTGTGCATCGCTTCGCGGAGAAGGTTCCGCCTTCCTATTTTCAGGGATTCCTCGCGCCTGTAGACATCGTTTAGATGTAGACACGGCGGTTATAGATATACCATTCCAAGAATAGCACAACCAGTGCCATCACGAGCAGCCCTTTCCACAACTCCTTACGGATATCGGCATTTGGCAATTGGGCGGCGACTTCGACGTACCCTATCTCCAGATTATTCACGACATTCAGACCTTTTTCCCCAGCTTCGCTCATGCGCAAGGGAATATCGCTTTCTTCCCGATCAAACAAGTTGACGGCAAAGCTCTTGACAAGATCGCTGCCTCGAAAAACTTGGTAGATTCCCGGCCGTTCTGTTTCCTGAAAGGTCAGTTGCCCCGTCTGATCGACCTCCACCGGCACGCGTGAACCGTCAGGCAGTTGGACGGCAACATTGTTGTCCCCAGATGGCAAACGCATTTCCACAAGCTCGCCGGGCCGGTGAACAGCTTGCGTGTCGCTGCCTTGTGAGAAATGCTCGAGCACGTTCAACCAAAAACTGGGGAAGCTGTGTTTGCGCGGCCAGTCGGTATTGAAGGTCCGCTGGCCGGTTGCATTCGTGCCACTAATTTCGAATCCCAATACCACGTCTTCAAAGCGATCCCGCGGGGCGACCGCCACCAGCGGCCCTGCGGTCGAGTCGACGAGGACTCGGCCACCCAGGGGAGGTTTCACCACCTGGGCGTCAACAATCTGGATGCCGCCCAATTCGATGAGGTTCAACAGCGGATGACTACGATTCCAGTCGATAATCTGCGGGCCAAAGACGGTTTGGCTGGAATCTTCGGCAGCCCATTTTTTGAGAGGGGGACGTCGTCCAATAAAGAGTGTGTTGGTCGCGGGCATGGTTGGGGGGGAGCACTGATCGAAAATAATAAGGTCGTAGTTGCTGTCTGCCACTTGGCGAGTGAACTCCGGCGTATTTAAGCTATTCGGCGAGAGCGTCTCAATCTTGGCGAATCGGGCGGCGCGCTCGGTTTGGAGCGCGGCTTCGAGGGCGCTGTTGCCGGGTGTGACGAGCAGCACACGCGCGCTGCGCTCGTTTTCTAGCACCGCAAAGGCCGTGTTATCGAGCGCGAGACGGTCTTGAAATTCATCGTCGGGATCGAGAACCGCCCGCAAAGTTCCCTCGGCATCGCTCCCAAGCAGGAATGTGGCGGACCCGCTGCCGCGTGCTGGCAGCTCGACTTCCGTGGCGTCAACCAAGCGCTCGTCGTTGTATAACTCAACCACGGCCGTCGTTTCAGCCGGACTGGAATTGGCAACCTGCACAAACGCTTGCAATTGCTCGGGATTCTCCTCGCCGCGACGGGTGTTGAGTGCCGTGATCGCAAGATTCTCCGCGGCATCCGTGCCAATCGGCAAGAACTGCGGCTGCAAATTGCCCAGCGAGAAATCCTCGACGTTGCTGAAACGACCATCGCTCAAAATGAAAAGCTGGACCTGCCGTGGTTTGCCGGCTTCGTCCTCAGGAGTTTCCGCTTCGCTAGTCCCAGCATCACTCTGTTCCGCTTGGGGGTTGGCAAAGCCGTCGGCCAGCTTTAATGCGCCCGCAAAATCGGTTTGTGCCGCCGTTGGTTGGATGCGATCCAAGGCTTCACGCAACTGCCGCCGATTGCCGGTGAACTCCTGGACGACCACCGGTTGCTCGGCGAACGCGATGATCATGGCCGACATGCTCGATTCCATCTGGTCGATTAGCGCGGCTACGCGGTTCTTGGCTTCCTCCAGCCGTGAGACGTCGTTAGTGGCATCGGTGGCCGACATGCTCGCTGAATTGTCGATCAGGAAGACGAACCGCTCTCCTTGCAAAGTCTGCCCCTGCCAACCAGGCCGCAAGAGGGCCAGGATCGCCAGCGCCGCGACCAAGAGTTGCAAGAACAACAGCAAGCTTTTACGCAAGCGTTGCCAAAAGCTGTTGACGTGCAGGTCTTCGATCACGCGATGCCAGAGATAGGTACTCGGAACTTCGAGCGGTTGCCGCTTGAGCTTGAGAAAGTAGAGCGCAAAGATCGCCAACGCGATCGCTCCCATGATGATCCAAGCGGTTGGCCCCAGGGTATTGCGGAAGAGGGTGTCCATCGAGTCTTATTGTTAGGTTCTTCAGGAATTTTAATGGGTGAATCTAGCTTGAGCGATCTGCTAACTGGGGAGATTGCCAATTGTTTGCGGGTCCGGTACCCCGCAGGGGTTAGATATTTTAGCCCAGGGTTAGCCAGTTTTGATTTGATACTGGAGGAGCCTTGGCGAGTGTTTTCTTACCCTGGGTCAGGTAAACCAACATCTGTCGTCCGCGGGGTCAATCTTGTGTTCCAGCGGAGCGCCGACAAGGACGAAATTTTCCGCACCTTTTTCGGCCTCGATTGCGTTTGTGCGGAACACATGGCTTCTTGCTCGGCCGAGGAATGTTCGTGAATGTCACCCAGGGTAGCCACAAAATTCGTGAAACTCATTTTGCGGCAACCCTGGGCTAAATGATTTAATCCCTCACGGGATATCAGAGGCGTCCACCAAAGCAAAACTTTCCATTCAGGCACCTCGGAACCACTCGTGACCCACTAAAATTCCTGTTGAACCTCTTATTTTCAAAATCTAATTTCACTTTCTCCTGTTAAAAATATTTTCAACGCACCAGCCCTCGCCGTCGTAGGTGTTTTGCTACCAATTCTTCGACGGGTACTTGGTTGTTGGCCAGCAAGTAGTGCATGCCCCGTTTCGCGCAGAATTGTTGCACGCCGCCGACGAAGCCATTGAGTGTCTGCTGGTATTTCCGCAACAACGGGGCGCTCACGGTGATTTCTGCTTCGTTCTGATCTTCGCAATCCACGAGACGTAAGTCACCTTTCACGTCGGGTTCCAATTCTTCCTGTGAAAGTATTTGGATGACGAAGCAATCCATCTGATGCGACACGAAATACTTGAGCGCCGTCTCGTAACCGTCTTTGTCCATGAGGTCGCTGATCAGCACGACCACTCCTCGCCCTGGATTACGCAGACAAAAATTCTTCACGCCACGGGCCAAATTGGTCTCGCCACTCGGTTTGATCGCTTCGACCTGTTGAATCATCCGCCAGACACTCGCCCTGCCGCGATAGGCGGGGCTGCGCTCGCTCACTGTTTGGTTGAGCGTTTCAATCCGCACGCGGTCGGCCCGGATCAAGCCGACAAAACCCAAGGCCGCCGCCAACTGCTTGGCGTAATCGAGTTTGGTGGGATTGCCAAAATCCATTGAGAGACTGGAATCAATCAGCGCGTGAAAGTGGAGGTCCTCTTCTTCGAGAAATAGCTTGAGAATGAGTTTGTCGAGCCGGGCGTAGAGATTCCAATCCAACAGTCGCAGGTCGTCGCCGGCAACATAGTTGCGAAAGTCGGCGAACTCGACGCTTTGGCCCTTGCGCTTGCTGCGGCGCTCGCCTTTCATGCGGCCACGGAAGATTTTACGAGTCACCAGCTCCAAGCGTTCAAGCTGGGCGCAGAGTTGGGGCGATAGGAGTGGGGAATCTTTGGTGGTGGACATGTTTGATTAGACCCGGGGAGTGCCAGCCCCGGGCTTTGGGGATCACTTCTTGTCTTCCGACTTCTCGGGGACTTTTTTCATAATATCCGCGAGCACTTGATCGGGTTCGATGCCTTCGGCGGCGGCTTCAAAGTTGAGGATTACCCGGTGCCGCATTGCGGGCAGATACACTCGGCGGATGTCGTCGAAGCTCACGTTGTATCTGCCACTGAGGAGCGCTCGCACTTTCGCGGCGAGTGTCACGGTCTGTGCCCCGCGCGGGCTGCTGCCCCAGCGTAAATACTGGTTGGTGATCGGTACGGCAAACGGGCCATTGGGCTGCGTGGCCAGTGTGAGCCGCACGATGTAATCTTGGACGTGGGGGGCGATAATCACTTCGCGCACGAGCCGTTGCCAGCGCAAGATTTCCTCGCCGTTCATCACCTTCTCGGGCTTCACGGTGACACCCCGCGTGGTGCGGTCGATGATCGTGGCAAGTTCTTCGCGATTCGAGTAGCCAACGACAAGCTTGAAAAAGAAGCGATCGAGCTGTGCTTCGGGGAGCGGATATGTGCCTTCTTGCTCCAGCGGGTTTTGCGTGGCCATCACGAAGAACGGCAGCTTCATCGGAAACACTTTGCCCGCGATGCTCACCTTCTGTTCTTGCATCGTTTCGAGCATGGCGGATTGGGTCTTAGGCGTGGCGCGGTTGATTTCGTCCGCGAGGCAAATCTGCGTGAAGATCGGCCCCTTCTGAAACTCGAACACGCGCTTGCCGTCGGGAGTCTCCAACACCATGTTGGTGCCCAAAATATCCGCGGGCATGAGATCGGGCGTGAACTGGATGCGCGAAAAGTCGAGGTCCAACGTCTCAGCCAAGGTCCGCACCAAGAGCGTTTTTCCCAGACCTGGCACGCCTTCGAGCAAGCAGTGTCCCCCCACGAACAAGCAGGTCAGCACGCCATGGACAATCTCGCTGTGTCCCACGATCACCCGGCCCAATTGCTCGCTGACAACTTTGTACCGCTGGGCAAATTCGGCGGCCTCTTTTTCGATGGATTTCACATCACTCATGCGCGGTTCTCTGGAAAAAGCGAGGTAGGTATGGCAATTCTGAAGAGTACACAGTTTAGCGAAAGTCGCGGATCGGCAACTCCCCGCCAAACGCCGAACGTAACTCATTATTGCATAAGGAGATCGAGTCGGCTATCGGTTTGCTGACTGCTTGACCTTGGCGATACGGCGGCTTTATATTGGTGAGTCTCGACTGTAAATGGGGTCTTTCAAGTCGTTATTCATCAAGTGCCGAATCATTTGGCCAAGTTTTCGATCTCTCTTCATGGCAGACTCTTCTTCAGGATGGACGCAGGGAAGTGGTTTTGTGGCTCGCTCATTGATTTTTGCATTCCTGTTTGGCTTTAGCCAATAAACTATGCCGCCGATTGTTATCGACCTCCGCCAAACCGACGATACTCGCGATGTTGTCCACCGTGCGGTGCAGACTTTGGCCGAAGGCAAGTTGGTGGTGTTTCCGACGGAAACCGTTTATGGATTGGGAGCCAGCGCGCGCAGTGCCGCCGGGATCGAACGGATTTTTGCGGCCAAGGGTCGTGCGGCGAACGCCCCTTTGGCCTTGGCCATCAAAAGCGCGGAAGAAGCTTTGGATTACGTGCCGCATCCGGGCAAAATGGCCGAGCGATTTGCCCGCCGTTGCTGGCCAGGTCCGGTGACGTTAGTTGTGGACAATCACAATGAAGAAAGTCTCGTCAAGCGGTTGCCGCTCTCGGTTCAGCAAGCCGTGTGCCCTAATGGTACGGTGGGCCTGCGCGTGCCGGCCCACGATATTGTCCACGATGTGCTGAGCATGTTGTCGGGGCCAATTGCGCTCACGAGTGCCAACCTCTCGGGGGAACCTGATGCCAAAACCGCCGAGGAAGCGATTCAGAGCCTCCGCGACCATGTGGCCCTGGTGCTCAACGACGGCCCTTGCCGCTATGGCCAACCCTCGACGGTGGTTCGGGTCTCAGGAAATGAATACAATTGTCTCCGTGAAGGGGTTGTGGGGAAAAGTGCTTTGGATCGACTCTCAGCCATGATCATGCTGCTGGTCTGTACGGGGAATACTTGCCGAAGCCCCATGGGGGAGATGCTGTTGAAAAAGCTAGTGGCTGACAAGCTGGCATGCCCTATCACTGACTTGGAGCAGCGCGGTGTGATCGTTGCTTCGGCAGGCGTGGCAGCAGTGCCGGGTTGTGCCGCCAGCATTGAAGCGGTGGAAGTGTTGCAAGAACGTGGGCTCGACATTTCCAAGCACGAATCGCAACCTCTCACCGACAAGTTGGTGCGCCATGCCGACATGATTTTCACGATGACCGGAGGGCATCGGCACGCGATTTTGCGGCGTTGGCCGGAAGCTTCGAATCGTACTTTTACCTTGCGAGTCGATGGTGCCGACATCAACGATCCCATCGGCGGACCGAAGGAACTTTATCGAGAATGTGCGAATCAAGTCGAGCAAGCCCTGCGGCAACGGCTGGAGTCCGTTGATTTTTCCTGAGAGAACTGGTACGAGAAAGAATGGTTGCTAACTTTGTCCGATAGCAACCACCTGACAAACAAGGCAAACTGTTAAGCTAGAATGCAGCGAAAGGTTATTGAAATGCGCATCGCTATTGGTAGCGACCACCGGGGATACCATCTGAAAGAAAAGTTGACTTCGATCCTACAAACGAAGGGTCACGAAGTCGAAGACGTGGGAACTTCCGCCACGGAATCGGTTGACTATCCCGATTTTGCCGCGCTCGTGGCCCGCCGAGTCAGCGATAAAACGTCTGACCGTGGCATCTTGATTTGTGGCACGGGCATCGGCATGGCGATCACCGCCAATAAATTCCCCAACGTACGAGCCGCGCCGATCACCGACGAGGTCACCGCTGAAATTAGCCGCCGTCACAACGATTTGAACGTGCTCTGCCTGTCAGCCGACATGCTCAGCCCCCGCAGCGTCGAACGGATGGTCGAGGTGTGGATCGACACGGAATTTGAAGGGGGCCGCCACTTGCGGCGCGTGGAAAAGATCCACGAAATCGAGAAGAACATCAAAGGCTGTTGAGCGAAATTGCCATCAACTGCCCGTTACTTCAGCTTGCAGATGGCAGGATTTGCAGGATCGCTTGTCGTAGTTCTTTTAACTTCACGGGCATCTGCAACACCACGCGGTGTTGGTCAGGCTTAGCGTGATTTTTCCAGCTCGTCTGCTGATCGCCCAGCAGCAAGACCACTGGCGTACTCTTGGTCGAGGGTTCCTCGCCAAAGCGATTGAATGCCTCGACAGCGCTGGAGCCAATATGCCCTGAACTCAGCAGCACCACATCCGCGGTTTTGCTGTTCTCGTAAAACCGCTGAAACAAGCGGTCCGGATCGCTGGTGAGCAATACGCGATATCCGTACTTTTTGAACAGGTCGCGGAGGAGGTTCTGCATCTTAGTGTCCGATTCCACGACCATGAGCTTACGCGGCTCGCCGTTGGCGTCATGACCTTCCAACGGACCGGAATCCGCGATTTGCGTTGGTAAATCGCGATTTTCCTTAACGCGTTTACTGGCCAATTTGAGGTCGGCCAGCATCTCGGCGGGGGTTTGATACCGCCGCTCGGGGTCCAATTCCATGGCCTTGTTCACCACGCGCACCAGCGCCGGCGGCAGTTTGGGATCGACCTCCGAGATCGGTTTAATGTTTTGAAACCGCGATTTGTCGAGCCGCTTCGTGCGATCCCGGTTCTCGGACATTGGGGCGTGACCGCTCATGAGTTGGTAGAAAATGCTCCCCGCGAAGAAAATGTCGCTCCGCATGTCGTCCTTGCGGACATTGGTGGCCCGTTCGAGGCCGGCGTAGTCGATGGTGCGCGGATTCATGGCATCGCCGCCTTCTTCTCCACCCAAACCCGCCAAACCAAAGTCAACCAGCTTTGCTACCCCATCGCTGGAGACAATGACGTTCGACATTTTCAAGTCGCGGTGGGTGATCCCTTTTTGGAAGGCATAGCTCAGCCCCGCCACCATGCCCTCGGTGATGCGTGCCGCCTCCAAGGGTTCAAACTTGCCACGGACCTTGAAGAAGTCACGCAGGTTGTGACCTTCCACGAAATCCATGACGATATAGTGCATCTTGCCCTTGGAAGCGACTTCATGGATGGCCACGATGTTGGGGTGCTTGAGTTGCATTCCCAATTCCCCCTCGCGGCGGAAGAGGTCTGCCTCGGTCGGATCTTCGCTTTTGCTTTTGCGCAGCACCTTGAGTGCGAAGAGCTCGTTGGTGTGTCGATGGGCGGCCCGATAGACGCGGGCGAAGGTGCCGGCCCCCACGAGATAGAGCACTTTGTAATCGCCGTAAACAAAGCCGGTGCGGTAACCTTGCTCGATCCGTTCTAACTGGAAATTCGTGAGCAAGCCGCGGCGGACAAGAATTTGCTTGAATTGCTCGTAGTCGACATTCTGCGTGCCCGCTTCGCCCCAGGCACCACGCATTTCGTCTTCGGAGACGACGTTGACATCGAGGGCACGCTGCGCCAATTGTTCGGCAGTCAGATCAGTGACCATAGCGCGCGCTCGTCCACGTCGAATTTGTCAGCGGCCCCCTTTTTTCAGTGGCCCGTTTAAGCTAGCCCAGTATCCCCGCAGTTCCGGCTTGCCTGGGATCCGAAAATTGGCAATCTGCTCAACGTGGACGTTTTGTTCAACTCAATAGGAGTCAGCGGAACCGAAACAGTTCCCACCCTGAAGAAACGCTCTCGCCCAACCCAACGCTGCTTGCCAGTATCATGCTATTCTATCACCCAGCGGGTCTCTTGGAAATTGGCTTAACTCTCGAACTCTTCGAGTTTTGAGCGATATTCGTCGCGTTCCCGACGGGTTGCTTCCAAGTCAAACATGAGATATTTCATGTCCAACCGTAATTGGCCCAAGGCATCTTGGACGAGGGTGAGAATGCGGCGGCGGCGGCGGGTGCTTTCCATAACCGCGTCCACCAGCGGAGCTAATTGCGAGGTAATGTCTGGAGGCAATGTGTGAATCGATTCAGCTAATCTTTGCAAATCGGCAGGGACACTTTCCAGGGTGGAAAAGGTAGAGTCTTGTGTGCTGCTCATGTCGAGTCTCCAAGATGAGTGGGGTTTGATACGCCATTAAGCAGAGCGCATACCAAACCGGGGCAAACTCATCCTTCTGTTCACGTAACTGATTTTATAATAACAACTTAAGCCAACGCAACGGGCTGACAGCTTGCCTAGCCCACTCGGTCGAGATGTTGAATTCCCGCCCCTGAATGAACTGGCGGATGAACTGAACTCCTGATACAAGCTCGACTTACAGCGATTTTACGACCATCTTGGCGACGTTGTTTTCCTTCAACATCAATCACCCCCAGCGAGCACCGATTGGGCCACGCGGGGGGACGGCGACCTCTCCGTAGGGATTCTATACGAATGCTTCGGGCAAGGCGACATTTTTGGCGACCAGTCAACATGCGACTGACAAGATTTTGCCAGCGAGTCGTACTGCTCATCGCTTTCAGCCAGCTTGCGCTAACAGCTCAAGCGGTTGAGCCCGCCTTTCGGGACCAGATGGACGGGACTCAACCCGTGCTTCGGCTCGTTGACAACAGCAGCTTCAAAATCCTGGGACAATCGATTGATCACGCCGGAGTTGGTGTTGAAGTCGTGCAACTGCAGGGACCGGCGGGAGAGAGCGCTCAACTCGCTTTTTCACTCCCCTCTGCTCCCGTCATTTCCGAGCTGCGGTTTTCGGCGACGATTTGCTGCAATCGACCGGGGGTACAGATTGCGGCACGGGCGGTGTTACCTCGCAGCCACGATGCGAAGACGGGGCGTCCTCATGAAATTCTGCTGCGCGGTGGCAACATTAGCCATGGCTTGGCAAGCGAAAAACTGCTGCTCGATGAACTTCCCAAACTGTTGGAACGCCACGCACGGGTGGCTCGACTAGAAACGAAGGATTCGCTTGACGTGCGTGAAGCCTTTGTTTCGCAACTCGTCTTTTTAGTCCCCGGCGGGAACGGGATCACGGAAATCGCCGTGGATCGAATCGAGCTTTACGGCGTCTTGCAAGATCGCATCTTCGATCCTCAACTGCAACTCGCGACAGCCGAAACCGAGGAGCTCTTTGAGGGACCGGTCTTGCCAGGAGTTCCGAATGAGTCTCCCTTGCCGATCCACCCTGCCCCACAGCAACGACTCCCTGACAAGTCAGGGATTCATCGCATCATTCGCTGGCAAGGCGAACCGTTCGATTTTCTCTCTCGCCTTGGCTTCAATGCAATTTGGCTCGCGCGACAGCCCACTTTGGCAGAACTTCAAACCGCCTCCAAAGTCGGGATCTCACTCGTCTGCCCGCCGCCGGGCTTGGACGAACTCGCGCGCGACGGACTGCCCGCCAAATGGAATCCCGTGCTGGCTTGGGATCTGGGAGCACTCGTTGACCGCGAGGATATTGAGCTCGTCGGGCGGCTCAAGCAACAAATCCAGCACTACGACACCGTCGAATCTCGCTACGCCGTCATGACCTGCACGCAACTGTCTCGGGACGCGAGTCGAGCCACCGATGCCCTGTTGCTGGGACGTGAGATGCTGGGGACAGATCTCACACTGCGGGATTACGTCACTTGGTTGGGACAACGGCAACGGATCGCTCGTCCCGGAACTCCGCTATGGGTCACTATCGAAACTGAATTGAGCCCGCTGCGATCCCAACAAGTCATGGCCCTGGGACGTGCGAGTAGCCACGTCCCGCTCAATGCGTCGCACGAACAACTCACGGCGTTGACCGCGGCCGCCATGAGCGTCAAAAGCCGCGATTTTGTGTTTAGTTCCGAGTCGTCGCTCATGGGCAAAGACGTTGCCACACAGCTACGCGCGCGGAATCTGGAACTGATCAACTTGCGTTTGCAGTTGTTGAGTCCGTGGCTATCGACGGGAAAAGTCGCGGGAGTTACTGAATGTTCGCAGCCTGGACTTTCGGCCATGGTGTTCCAAGCGGAACGGAGCCATCTGCTGATGCCTGTGGCCTGGTCACGAAATTTTCAATCACAGCAATCGTTCCATGTTCCGGGGCCGGTGTCGTTTGTCGTGCCGGGTGTCGCCGAGTCAACAGATGTCTATTTACTCACGCTCGCCGGGGCCAAGCGACTGCGCCACGAGCGAACCACCGGGGGCTTGCGCGTTTCGGCCGAGTCTTTACCCGCTGACGGGTTGATCATGCTGTCGAGCGATCCCCAAGCTTTCACGCAGGTCTCGCAATATCTGCGCCGCGTGGCAGGCCGGGCAGCCCGCTTGCACCGTGACATCACCGCTCAGCGCCTGCAAGAATTGGAGCAAGTTGTCGCGGACGACCCTGAACTCTCAGCCAATCCTCAAACATTCCGCGGATTGCTCTACCGCTCGAAACAAGAGCTCGTCGCTTGCGACAAGAACCTCGCCAGTGGCTATTTTGAACTGGCGTACGAGCGGACCAACGCACTCGAGCACACACTCTCTCAGGCAGAATACGCGCTGCGCAACGGCAGCCCCAGGGCTTCGAGTTGGATCACGCCGCTGCAATTCAGTGTCGCCACTCTTGCCGAGGAACGACGGTTGGCAACCTCGCTAGCCAGTGCCGTCGAGGGCCCACAATTGCTCCCAGGCGGCGGCTTTGAAGACTTGGGGGGACTGTTGCAAACTGGTTGGCGGCATCAACAGTTGCCACTCGCCGGCGTGACTTCCGCCGTGCGATTGAGCCCTCACAGCCCACACGAGGGAGCCTATTGCTTGGAACTCGAAGCACGCAACCTTGACGCGAATGCACCCGTCTCGGTGGTCACGACTGCCCCCGTCTGGATCAGTTCCCAGCCGGTGCCGGTGAAAGCGGGAGACTTGATCGAGATCACCGGCGTGGCCCGCGTTCCCGAAGAATTGATCGGCTCGGTCGACGGCTTGCAAATTATCGACTCGCTCGGCGGTCCGGGCATGGCGATGCGAATTCTGCATGCCCCTTCCTGGCGGGAATTCCGCGTCCTGCGTGGAGCAACAGCCGACACGCAATTGGTGGTCTCCGTGGCGCTCTCGGGACTGGGTCGGGCGCAAGTGGATGATTTGACTGTTCGCACCTTGCGGCCGAGCAACGCGGTTGCCGCGCAAGGTGGTGGTGGACTGCGGCAATAGGTGAAGCTTCCGCCATTGGATTAAAATGACGGAGAACCCTTGCCCTTTGATAACACATAGGTTATCATTAAAGATGTCCGAGATTGAAGTTGTCGAATACGAAAACGATTCCGGTAAAAATGTCTTCGCTCTTTGGCTGGCCAGTCTCGATATCAAGGCGTTTGCGAAGGTCAATGCTGCTGTCGCCCGCATGAGACACGGCAACTTTGGAGATGTGAAACCTGTCGGCGAAGGGGTCAGCGAACGGCGAATCGATTTCGGTCCCGGCTACTGTATTTATTTTGGCAGGGATGGCCAGAAGCTGGTGATCTTGCTCGGTGGTGGGACGAAGTCACGACAGGACAGAGATATTAGCGACGCTCAGGCTGCCTGGCAGGAATACAAACAGAGCAAGAAAAGGAAACCTAACCATGGGACTGACTAGACCCTTTATCGAATCGGTGAAAGAACGAGCTGCGATCGACCCCGATTTTCGCGGAGCGATGTTGGCCGAAGCCACGGAATGTTTCCTCAACGGCGAAATCGACGTGGCGAAAACCATGTTGCGTGACTACGTGAACGCCACCATAGGCTTTCAAGCCTTAGGCGAAGTCGTGGACAAGAAACCGCAAAGCCTGATGCGGATGCTCAGCAAGACGGGAAATCCCCGCGCGGGAAATCTGTCCACCCTGATTGCCTCCCTCAAGGGACACGAAGGGATTGAGTTGCACGTCGAGGCGACACGGTAGGTGTTCTAAGTCAGGTATTCCTAACTGCTTACCACTTTTGCTCTTCCCGTGTTATTTCTGCGTAGCGACTCGATTATCGCCAACTAAAATGGACTGTACAGCCAAAATGCGAACTTAGCTTATTTGCGCCCCAGCCTCACCGTGCGACACCCAGGTTACTCATGTTAGCTCGAACTCTATTTCCCTTGACCGCAATACTTGTTTCCTTTGTTTCTTCAAGCTCAGCAGCCACGTTCAATCTTGGCCCGACTGCTGATGCTTTGGTTTCAGCGGCCAACCCCACGAACAATTACGGCGGTGCCGGTGCGTTTGCGATCTCCGCGATTGGACTCCCCAAAGGGGAATTTCAATCGCTGTTGAAGTTCGATCTCGCGACGGCCAAAGCCAGCTTCGATACTACCTTTGGCAGCGGCAATTGGACCTTGGACGGAGCAACTTTACAACTAACCGCGGCGAATCCTGGGAATGCCTTGTTTAACGCCTCGGCAGCCGGACAAATTGCCGCCAGTTGGATGCAAAACGATTCTTGGGTCGAGGGGTCGGGGACACCAGCGGCACCGGCCGCGACCGGCATCACGTTTAGCACGCTCCCAGCTTTCTTGTCGGGGGCGGATCAAAGCCTGGGGACATTCGGTTTTGTTAGCGCGACTTCTGGCTTGGTGAGTTATTCTTTGGAGTTTTCCTCTGGTTTAGCCGCTGATGCCCTCGCCGGGGAAATCACAAGTCTGCGCTTACTTGCAGGAAACAGCACCATCGCGGCCTTGTTCAATTCCCGCACTTTCAATACCGCCACTGGCCGACCAGTGTTGATTTTGAATGCCATGGAAATTCCAGAGCCTGCTTCCTGTGTCCTATTGGGATTTGGGATGCTGATGGTTACGATCCGACCATCTATTTCAAGTAGAACTTGATTCCCCGAAGACGCGCTCTCTCTCCGGACGACCGGGGGTGAGTACGTGTTCAAGAAGGCGGACTCGGCGACGAAAGTAGCCAGCCGCGTTCGGCCAAATAGTAGATCGCCGTGCCGACCAACAAGCCAACGACGTAACCTTGTGGCAGCGTGAAGGCGATCAGCGCCACCAGCATGGCAATCATCAGATCGCGCTGTTTCGCCGCTTGATCGCGCACAAACAAGAGCAGCGTCATGGCCTCGAACAAGAGCACGATCCCGAGAATTGGCTTAGGAAAGATTTGGATCACTTCGCCGATCTGGCGGCTGAAAAACAAGCCTAGGACCAGGTAAAGGCCGCCATAGATAATCACCGCACCACCGGTACGAGCACCGAACGCATAGTGTCCGGCGAGACCGCCACAGCCGTGGCAGACGGGAATTCCGCTGAACCAAGGCATGATGAGGTTGGCCACCGCGTAGGTCAGGCCAATCTTGGGGACACCCACCGCACGTCCGGGAAACAGGTCCTTGATCGTTTGATTGGTGGCAATCACTGAGTTGGAGAGCGACAACGGTAATTGCGGCAGCGCGAGCACCAAGAACCCGGTAGCAATGTCGTTCCAAGTCGGCGTGTATAGTTTAGGCAGCGCAAGAGAAGGACTGGCTGCGAAAATGAGCGAGTCATAACGATAGACTAGCGCATAGGCGATGCCCAGCAGTATCACGACCAAGCCGCCAGGCACTCGGCGGTTGCCCAATAGCAACAGCATGACAACGAACACAACTGCGGCCAGGGCGTATCCCGACACGCCATCCGACTGCACGTAGTCCTTCAGCGCGAGCGAAGCCAGTGAGAGCCCCAGTCCAAATTGGACACCGCGGACGACGCATTTTGGCACAATTCGGGCAAGCCACGTGAGGCCGCCGCTCACCACGAGCAGCAACATCACTACGCCGATGGCCAGCCCGCCACCAAAGAGAATGTCGCCGCTCACTTTCTGGCCAATCACGATGACCGCCATCGCCTTGAGCGGCTGCATGGGCATCGGCAGGCCGTAGACAAGTCCCGTGGCGATTTGCGCCAGCCCAAACATGATGAACACACTCGCCGCGTCGAGTCCGGCGGCGAACACCATGCCGATCACCAACGGCAAATCGGTGCCAATATCGCCGAAACTGCCGGCGAGTTCGTTGCGGTCGAAACGAATGCGAGGGAACTTGACTCGGTTCTCATGTGCTGGATCGGCAAGGCCTGCAACCTCTGGCACGGTGACATCATTGGATTCCATGGCTGCCGCTCGAAAATGTCGTAAGATAGTCGGCACGCCCAGTGGCGGCGAGGTGGCAGCCTCATGATTTAATCTTGAGTTGTCATTGTCAACGGCATCGGCCACACTGCCCCTATGCGCCGAACTTCAGAACAATTGCGGAAAGATGCCCTGAGTATCTGGCGGGCGGGCGTCGAGGCGGTGCGCCCCGCGAATTTGATCCCGCAATTTGTCGCGGTTGCCGGCGATACTCTGCAAATTGGCGACGAAGAATTTGATCTTCGCCAAATCGAGCGAATCGCAATTGTCGGCGCTGGCAAGGCGGGGGCGGGAATGGCCGTCGCCCTGGAAACAGCTCTTGGCGATCAGGTGCTCCGCGAAAAGCACGTCACCGGCTGGGTAAACGTGCCGGCCGATTGTGTGCAACCGACCCAAGTCATCCATCTGCATCCCGCTCGACCGGCCGGACTCAACGAACCAACTGCTGCGGGGGTGGAGGGAACCGAGGCGATCTTGCGACTCGTCGCCAGCTTGGGACCGCGTGATCTGTGCCTGTGTCTGATTTCTGGTGGTGGGTCGGCACTGCTGCCCGCTCCCGTGGCGGGGTTTTCGCTAGATGCGAAAATCGAGCTCACTCGGGAGATCGCCGCTCGGGGTGGCAACATCGAGCAATTGAACATCGTGCGGCGCGAGTTGAGCGGCGTGAAAGGGGGTGGGTTGGCACGCGCTTGCCGCGCGGGGAACTTGGTTTCGCTGATTCTCTCCGACGTGTTGGGGGATGATCTGTCGTTGATCGCGTCGGGGCCGACGGTGCCTCGCGAACCGACACCCACATTCGCGATTGAAGTTCTTCAGAGCCTGGGATTGCAAAACAACCCCGCCGGGAACGCGGCAATTGCGTTTCTGCAAGACAAAGGGAAACAGTCACCGAAAGCTCACGAAAGCGTGCTGCCTCGTGTTACTAACATTATCATTGGCAACAACTCCGCGGCGGTTGATGCCGCTGGAATGGAAGCGGAACGTCTCGGATATAGCCACGCCATGATTGCGGCGCGCCAGTCGGAAGGTCCCGCTGAAGAGGTGGGCAGCCAGATCGTGGCCATGGCGGTTTCCATGCGGCAGGATGCTGGCCCTGATTGCTTGATTTCGGGAGGTGAGCCAACAGTTGCGCTTTGTGATCAGCATGAAAGGGGCTTGGGTGGCCGCAATCAGCAACTCGCGCTGGCGGCACTTGCGAAGCTCGCGGATTGGCGAGGGCTGGCACTTGTTGCCGGGGGCACGGATGGCGAAGATGGCCCCACCGACGCGGCGGGGGCATTTGTTGACGAACAGATTGTGCAAGCCGCGCGCAGGCTGAAGCTAAGCCCCGAAAAATATTTGAAGCGGAACGATGCCTACCACTTTTTTGAGCAACTTGGCGGGCTCATCAAAACCGGGCCGACGCACACCAATGTTTGCGACTTGAGGGTTCTAACTGTAGGACGCTAAGCCGCAAGCGGCTAGTCCCACCACCATTTGTCGGCGGGTAATTCGCTGATGGGTATTGCTTTGCGAGCCGAATCAACTTCGCCCTTGTCGTCGGCGAGCAGATTCTCGGTCTTGAGCACGTCGCTTGCTTTCACTTGCACGCCACCACCCACGGGGGTGGCCAACCGCGAACCCTTCCAAATGCTGTTCACCGCCGAGGCGACTTGCTTGGGAGCATTGTATGTCTGGACGGGATAAGCGTGCTCATCACCCAACACGGACAGATCCCAGCCTGCTTGGCCATAGAAATCATTCTTCTGCATGAGTGCGGCAACAACCAACATGTCGATACAGTTGCGGAGCTGTGCATAGACGGGATCACGGTCGGCCAATTGGCCGTACTTGTCGGTAAAACCTTGGGTAAAGCGCTGACTGGCGCGATTCTGGCTACCAGCCTGACGGCGCGAGCCATCTTTGCCAACCACTTCATCTTCGCCGACCAACTTCACGCCATTGCCCACGAACTCAGCAGCCAGCCCATCCTCGGAAACCTTAATCCGCTGGTAATCCGGCACAAACCACCAACGCACCATCGCATTGCGCGCCATCGACGCAAAATTGGCGAGCGAGATATAGCTGCGAATCCCCGCGGCGGGTTCTTCCAGACCGATGCCAATGAGCTTCATGCGATAGTCGGCTTCGACCATCACCTGGGCAAAGTGCGTTGTGGCGGGCACGCCGCCGACGGTGATCACTTGCAAGCCTAAGCTCTCGCGCAGGCCTTCGACGATGAATTGCTCATCAATACCACCCTGGAAATTGGTGCCGACTTGGCTCAGAAATTCCTGCATCCGTGCCAAGCCTTCAGCGGTGGCGTCAATCGAGCAATACACAATCGGATTGGAATTCTTTTCAGGCGGAAATGTCCGCATGGCGACGATGAGGTCTTGCAGTTCAAGAACGGGTTGCCCCGATTCGATGCCCACGGGGCGACCGGCGAGGTCTTCCATCCAGCCTTCGGCGGGACCGGCGATCACGATGTCTTGTGTTTCCGGGTAGTAGAACGCGTACTTGATGCGTGTCATGCCAGCCAAATGCTTCATGGCCTCGTCAGGGCCGTGACCCTCGTCAATGGACTTTTTGATAAGTTTCGCGAGCCGCGTCAAAGAAACCTTGCGTAGCGGACTCCGTTTGGCCATGTCGGCATCCAAGGAGGCGAGTGCATGTTGAGCACGTTCACGAGCAAGCATCCCCTGGGTATCGCTCTTGGTCAGCCGACGCAGCACGCCTTCGGCATCCACGGCCACACCCGCGGCAACCAAGTCATTGTTATCGGTCCCACCACCACCGTCCGTCCCGCCATCCGTTTGGGCACGCGCACTTGGCAGACCCAAGATCATGGCGAAGCACAGCGACGGCAAGATGGAATGGAAACGCATTCTTCGATAGGTATTGATCAACGATCGCATGGTGACCTCAAAGCTCAACTGCAAAAGAGTCTGTTCCGGACAAAGTTGACAGGCCGCGATAAGTTGGCTGTAGCAACTGCACATAAAGGGGCAGAGCAGGCAAATCGGGCCAACCTTAATGATAATTGAGGCGCAGTAGGGAAGCAAGGAAATGCGGCTTTTCAGCCGTTCCTGACTTGCCAAGCCAGCTTACCACGGGATCAAAGGTTTCTGCCGTTGAAATCGGCATATTTCTCAGCATCGGCTTTGCCCCCCGAACCCCCAAACTACGCTGGCAAAGTTGCCCAAACTCAACAGCCCTGTTGCATTTTGGCATCACGCTTTTCCCCAGGCGTTAGATTTTACCAGAGTGAAAATCCGCGCCCGCTGGGCGAAAACCAGCCGGATCGCGGTGCGTACCAATCCCAACGGTCATTCCATGCGCGGACAAGTCCCAGCACGCTGCTTACTGCAAGTTGCGCTCGCGGTCTGCGCGGTGCTGCATGGCGGCTGTACTTGCCTGCCCCGGATTGACCCCTCGGGGGAACGAGTTTTCCTCCGGCCCAATCAGCAGCAGGCAACGCTGGTGGCAGCCACGGGGAACCCCACGGCTGCACCCGTGCTGACGGATGCGATCTTCCCCCAGCCGGTTCTTCCCGTAGCGACCACCACTCCAGGAATGCCAGTTGCAGTAGTAGCCACTGCCACCGTTCCTCCCGAAACGCTTACCATGACCCCGGATCGCGTGCTCGCTCCCGTGGGGACGGAGGTAGTACTCAAAACGGGCATTTGCACTGACCAAAATTATTTGGTGACGAGCCAGAAAATCGACTGGCTCATTGCCAGCGGAAGTGCTGGTGAACTTGTGGAACTCGGCGGTCGTGGGTTATTCAATAAACCGCTATTGCCCTGGAACAAAGGTAAGAAAATCGACAATCAATACGGCATCGGTTACACGGCCAAAGTTCCGTTGACGATTGACCGTGGCACGGCCGACACGAGCGACGACGTGCAAATCGAGCCGGGCCACGCCTGGGCCAGCATCACTTCGCCCGTCGAAGGAACTAGCCATGTGACGGCCGTGGCCCCCGTGGTCGCGGGTTGGCCGCAGAGGCGTGCGCAAGCCGCGATCTATTGGGTCGATGTGCAGTGGGAATTCCCACCCGCTGCGGTTTCCAGCAGTTCGTCGCAAGTGCTTAGCACGATTGTGCGGCGGCAAACCGATGGCACGCCACTATGCGGTTGGGTAGTCCGCTATGAAGTGGCGAGCGGCACCGGCTCGATCACCAGCGGCACCTCCGGGCAAATCGTGGAAGTCGTCACCGGTGCCGATGGCCGGGCGAGTGTCGACATTACCCCCACGGGGGGCACCGGTTCGAGTACCCAAATTGCTATGCAACTCGTACGCCCCGCGGAGTTACCCATCGGCAATATGCCGCGGCTGATCATTGCCAACAGTTCAACCACGATCAATTGGAATGGTGGCAACAGCTATCTCCCCCCGGCCGATAACTTAGGCGGAACAATCCCCACCTATCCCATTCCCGGCGATACTGGCAGTTCACAACCGACCACGCCCATCACACCGACACCGCCTTCAGCCCAACCGAGCACTTCCCAGCGACCAGTACTCGATATCGAGATCATAGGCAACGACACGGGGCAAATCGGCGGCGAGACTCGTTTCGAGGTTATTATCCGAAACACGGGCGATGCGCCCGCAACAAGCCTCGTGATAACCGACCAATTCGATGCGGGATTCAACCACCCCAACGATAATCTCGGCACGCAAAAGATTGAGAAGCCTTTGTCGATTACCCTCAGCCCCGGCCAATCGCATAAAGAGTTCATCACTTTCAGTATCACGCGAGCCGGCTCGCTTTGCCATGACGTGACTGTTCGCAGCGCTGAAGGTGCCGAAGCCGCCAAGCGGGCGTGTATCACGGTTCCCCAAGCGGAACTCGGCAAACAACCGGGAATGGAAGTCCGCAAAGATGGCCCCCGCCAGAGCACGGTGGGCGAAACCACTCTGTTCACGCTTTCGGTGAAAAACACCGGCGAGGTGCCGCTGACAAATCTCGAAATCTTGGATGAGTACGACAACGCCCTGCTGGCCAAGCCGCGTACGCCAAATTACGAAGTGATTCGCAACCCCGACAACAAATCGCGGTTCCTCTGGCGGTTACCGCTGTTGGCGGTTGGTGAAACACAGCGCTTTGAGGTCGATGCCACCTGCCAAGCGCCCAAACAACGAGCCTGCAGTCTGGCCTCCGTCACGGCGGAAGGTGGTCCAGGGGTTGGCATGGTTCCTAGCGCAGACGACCACTGCATTGAAATCCTGGAAAGCCGAGCCCCGGGTGCTGCTGGACCCACCGACGTCGTACCCCCTGTCGGCGGAGCGTCTGGAGGTCTGCGGCTTTCGATTTCGCCCTACAACAAGAAGCCCATCGTGGGGAGCAGGGCCACGTACCAGTTTTTCGTGGAAAATGCCTCAAATACTCCCGACGAAGAGCTCCAGCTTCGTGTCATTTTTCCACCGGAATTGGTCCCCGATATGGCCACGGTGCAAGCAAAGGTTGCTGCCCAACTCGTTGGGAATGAACTGAGATTTAATCCCATTGCCATGATCCGTGCCAACGAGCGAATCAGCTTTACAGTGACGAGCTCAGTGCTCCGCGCCGGCATCGTGAACGTCGTGGCCGAGGTCGTAAGTAGTAAATCTCCGCAGGGGGTTAGCAAAACCGAGCAAGTCGAAATCGTCGGTTTCTAAGTTTTTAATGTCCGATGGAGCGCGAAACCGCAAGCGGTGGCGCTTGCGGTTTCGCGCTCAAAAACGTCTAACACACGTATGCCCCGCTTCGTCTTACTGCGCCATGAATGTCCCCCCGGTTATATGAAACCCAGTCACTGGGACTTCATGCTGGAAGCCGAGGGCGTGCTGTGGACGTGGGAACTCCGTGAACTCCCGGCGGCGTGGCGGGTGGCAGGTGGCGAAACCGCAAGCGGAGATCATGAGTCGGTGTTTGCGTCAAGGCTCGCTGACCATCGCTTGGCCTATCTCGACTACGAGGGGCCGCTGACACAAGACCGGGGGCATGTCACGCAAATTGCCTGTGGAGACTTTGAAATTCTCGAAAACGCCCCGGCCCGACTCTTGATTCGACTCGCCGGGTTAACTTTGCATGACACGATCGAACTCGCCGAAACGAATCAACGGGGGCGGTGGAGGCTCAGGATAATTGCTTAAGCCGACTTAGCTTGCTTTTTTGCGGCTTTTTTCTGGGCACTGTCTTGGCGTGCTTGCAGGCGTTTGCGGAAGTCGCTCAGATTGTCCTGGTTGATTGCTTCCGCACCGATGTAAACTGATCCCCGGCCGACAATCGGCATATCGGTTTCTTCTCCTTGGCACAACTTGACCAGCATCCCCACCGCCTCGAAACCGAAGTTGTAGGGGTCTTGGGCAATCGTAGCAAAGATGTGCCCTTCTTCGATTCCCTTGAGGGTTTCGTCGGTCGCATCAAAAGTCACCAACTTGATTTGTTCAAGCTTTCCCAGCTCTTGGAGTTCTTTGACTAGAACCGGACCTTGATAGGCATTGAGCGCCAGGATGCAACCTAGATCAGGCTCTTTGGAGACAACATCACGGGCCAGTTGTGCGCAGGTCTCGTCGTTGCCGTTGTCCTCAAAGTAACCGACAATCGTATACTTGGGGTTTTTTTGCCCATCAGGTCCATCGTTCGTGAGTTGGTTGATTCGTTCGACAAATCCGCCTCGGCGCTCGATCATGTTTTCCTTGGTGTTGTTGGCCATAATCACGGCCACCTTGCCACCCTCGGGAAGCGCTTCGCTCACCAAGCGCGCGCAGGTTCGCCCGGCGGAAAAGTTGCTGGTGCCAATATGGCTATGACGTTCCGAGAGAGGAGCGTCGGAATCGTAGGTGACCAACTTGAGTTGCCGTGCAATTTCGTTGAGTTGATGAGTTTGGCGATCCGCATCCAAGGGGCTTAGCGCGATGCCGTCTACTTTCGTGGAATCGAGGTCTCGCAAAATGGCCATCTGCGCATCCAGGTCTTCAGTCTTGGCCAGAGTCTCAATTTTGAGATTGGCGTTGAGTTCTTCCGCGGCGGCTTTTGCGCCGGCCACCGACGCTTGCCAATAGGGCCCATCTCCACCAGAGATGAAGACGATCCGCGCGGGTGGCAAGGAGGGGGCTTGGCGAAACACGGTCGCCCGATAGCCCAAAGCTGCCACGATGGCAATCACACCCAGAACCCACAGCTTACTTGAGTCACTCGACACGGCTCACCTCCACCCCAAAAAAAGACATCCGCCGTCTGGAGTATCCCTCCCTGGGAACACCGACGCCGTCAAAAAGTATAGAAAAGTATCAGCCGTTTCTCGTCCAAGCTTCCTTATACCTTGGTGCCATGTCGGTTGCAATTAGGCACTTCGCAGTGAATGCCGAGTCGTTGGTGGTGGTTGCTGAGATTGGATGACCATGTTTCGAGGGGCCTTCCGACTGTTCACGAGCACGTACCGTGACAAGCTTCGCAACATCAATTTCCCCAGTGGCTGGCAGAATAGGCAAGCTGTTTTTCAGGATAAAACACAAAAAGTAGGCAAATCCTGTCGCTATCATTATCAGAGGTCGCGGCAAATAGCGCTGACGTTGACCAGCTTTCTCTATCCACTAGAATTTTACCTCTCTTAACGAACCCATGGCTTACTCTGCGCGCAGACACCAATTAGATGACTGTTTTGATGAACGATCCCGCCGAAAATCAACCCGCTTCCCCCTCCACGCTTGAAGCCGTCCGTCGCGAAAAGATGGCCAAGCTCGTTGAGTTGGGGATTGACCCGTGGGGTGGGAGGTTCGACGATCGGCTGTTTATCGGCGACATCCGGGCAAAAGCCGCCGACATTGTTTACCAGTTGGAGGACGGCCAGAGCTTGCCGCTACCCGATTTCGACGCGGCCGGCCCCGAGTTTAACTTCCGCCAATGGAAGGCTGACCAAGGGAAAGGCAAAATTGTTGGCCCGCGCGTCCGCGCGGCAGGCCGCATTGTCCTCCACCGCGACAAGGGGAAGCTCCACTTTATCGACATCCGCGACATGACGGGCCAAATCCAACTGATGGTCGGCCAGCAACAAGTGGGCGACGACTGGGAAGTTGTTGGCCTCTTGGACCTTGGCGACATTATCGGCGTCGACGGTGAGTTGGTCCGCTCGAACACAGGTGAACTTTCCATTGCCGCCGAGCGAATTCATTTCCTCACGAAATCCATTGAAACCCCGCCAGATAAACATGGCGGCTTACAGGATGTCGAGCTCCGCCAGCGGCAACGTTATCTTGACCTCACTTACACGGAAGGGGTGCTCGAGCGATTTTTGAATCGTACCAAGATCGTTCGCTCGATTCGTGAAACCCTTAACGGCCAAGGGTTTGTCGAAGTCGAAGGGCCTACGCTGCACTCGATTGCGGGTGGTGCGGCCGCGCGGCCGTTTCTAACACATCACAATACGCTCGACATGGATCTCACGCTGCGGATTGCCCTGGAACTGCATCTCAAGCGGCTCATGGTCGGTGGAATCGAACGAGTCTACGAACTAGGCCGCGTTTATCGCAACGAAGGCATCAGCCCCAAGCATAATCCCGAGTTCACGATGCTTGAAGTCTACCAAGCCTATGGTGACTATCGGGCGATGATGGACCTCACCGAGCAGTGCATTTGCAACGCGATTCAAGCCACGGGTCAACCGTACAAGTTGCAATGGGGCGATGTGATGATTGATTTCACGCCGCCGTTCCAGCGCCGTACCTATGCGGAACTGTTTGAGGAAGCGACTGGTATTGATACGACGGCGATGTCCGCTTCAGCGGGCATCGAATCCTTGGCAAAATCCCTGCATATCGAAACTGTTGGCCGGCATCCCGACGTGATCAAGAGCGATGTCTTCGAAAAAAAGGTTGAAGACGCCCTCGTGGGCCCAATTTTCGTGATGGATTATCCGGCGAGCATCTGCCCGCTCACCAAGCGAAAGCGCGATAATCCGGCCATTGCCGAGCGGTTTGAGTTGTTCATCCGAGGCATGGAAGTGGCCAACGCTTACACCGAGTTGAACGATCCCGACCTGCAAGAAGAGCTGTTCCGCACACAATTGGCTGGCATGAGCGAGGAAGATTCCATGGCCAAGATGGACACTGACTTCGTGCGGGCCTTACGGCATGGCATGCCCCCCGCTGGCGGTTTGGGCATCGGCATCGATCGGCTGGTGATGCTGCTTACGAACACACAAACAATCAGGGATGTGATTTTGTTTCCACTGCTGAGACCGGAAGCAAAATCCATGTAGGAAATTAACCACGGAGGAGAATTGTCATCCTGAGAGAGCCTTAGCGACCGAAGGATCTGGCTTGCAACACTAACACGTATTGCCGTGTGAGTGAGATTTGAAGCCAGATTCTTCAAGTCGTGGAACTCCTTTCAGAATGACACTTCTACTATTCTCCGTGGTAAACAATTTGCCCAAGGATGGGTCATGTACAAACTGCTTCTTTGTTGGCGTTATCTGCGCACGCGCTACATCGCGCTCGTTTGCATCGTGAGCGTCATGCTCGGCGTGGCCACCATGATTGTGGTCAACAGCGTTATGGCTGGCTTCACTCACGAAATGCAAGCCCGTATCAACGGAATGCTCGGCGATCTAATTTTCGAGAGCCACTCGATGGATGGCGTGGCCGACGCTGACGCCCACATGCGCAAAATTCGCGAAGTGGCTGGCGATGATATCGCTGGCATGTCTCCCACCGTGCATGTGCCAGCGCTGATGTACATCGACATCAATCAACAGCTACTCACTCGCCAGATTACCCTGGTAGGCATCGACGACGCTAGCTACTCCAGCGTCAGTGCTTTCGGCGAATACTTGCAGCACCCCGCCAATCGGGAACATCTCGAATTCAAGCTGCGTCAGGGCGGCTACGATGTTTATGACCATCAAGTTCCCGACGAGAGTCAACAAGAGCCTCGCCAGCAAATGGAGCAAGCGGGTTGGAGCTACCGCCAGCACAAAGCGATGCTAAAAAAACAACGCGAGCTAGTTTCGGCGTCTGCAACAACCGACCAATCCGCCAACCCTTTTGCTCCGAAGTTGACCGCAGAAGCGGAACCGCAGGGCCGTGATTTTGACATGGCAACCGAACAACATGTCGGCGTCGTTTTGGGTATCGGCGTGTGTGGTTTCCGCGCGGCCGATGGAAGTGACCACTTTGTTGCGTTGCCAGGCGACGACGTGCGGGTGAGTTTCCCCAAGGCTTCCTTGCCTCCAGAAGCGATCAGCGAGTTCTACACGATCGTCGATTTTTACGAGAGCAAAATGAGCGAATACGATGCGAGTTTTGTTTTCGTACCGCTCAAGGAACTGCAACGCAGTCGTGGGATGATCGACCCCGAAACGGGGATCGGCAAATTCACGTCGCTTCAGATCAAACTTCGTCCCGGGGCCAACGCCGAGGCAGTGCGGGACAAGCTGCGGAATGCCTTTCCCGCGCAGCTTTACATGGTCAGCACTTGGCGTGACAAACAGGGCCCGCTGCTCGCGGCGGTGAACATGGAAACCGCCGTGCTCAACGTGCTGCTGTTCATGATTATCGCGGTCGCAGGTTTCGGCATCTTGGCGATCTTCTACATGATCGTCGTGGAGAAGACGCGCGATATTGGCATTCTTAAATCGCTGGGTGCCTCAGGCAGTGGGGTCATGGGCATCTTCCTCGGTTATGGCTTGAGTCTCGGCATTGTTGGCTCGGGCGTGGGCATGGTGCTGGGGCTAGTGTTTGTTGCCAACATCAACGAAATCGCCGACATGCTGGGACGCATCACGGGGCAGCCCGTGTTCGACCCGTCGGTTTACTACTTCTACAAGATTCCCACGATTGCCGATCCGTTCACGGTCACATGGATTTGCCTGGGGGCCATTGCCATCGCCGTTTTGGCCAGCGTTCTTCCCGCGCGGCGTGCCGCTCACCTCCATCCCGTCAGGGCTTTGCGTTATGAATAGCGTTAACAACCCCCCGAAGGAAAACTTTTGGGCGATTCCGCAACGGGTGGCAGGTAGTTCCGCACTCGCCTCGCAGACCGCGATGGCTCAGGTGCAGCTTGCCACGCGCGGACTCTATAAGAGTTACCAAAAAGGCTCGTTCGGCATTCCCGTGTTGCAAGGAATTGATCTCTCGATTTACGAGGGTGAATTCCTGGCGATTGTCGGTTCGAGCGGGTGTGGCAAGAGCACGCTACTGCATTTGCTGGGCACGCTCGACAAGCCCGACGCCGGCGAAGTGTATTTCGAGGGCAACCGCATCGATAATCTGCCGAGCGCCAGTCGCGACCTGCTCCGGAACAAGCATTTCGGCATGATCTTCCAGTTTTACCATTTGCTGCCCGAGTTGACGGCCTTGGAGAATGTGCTGGCCCCGGCACTCATTGCCGAAAGTACGCTTAGCTATTGGCTCCGCCGTGGCGAGCATCGGCGTCGCGCGGAAGAGCTGTTGGAAATGGTGGGCATCACCGCTCGTGCCAAGCACAAGCCGCGCGAGCTTTCTGGCGGGGAAATGCAGCGGGCCGCCATTGCCAGGGCCCTCCTCTCCAAGCCACGCGTACTGCTTGCGGATGAACCCACCGGCAATTTGGACCGCACCACGGGGGAGCAAATCATGCAGATTCTGCGCGAGTTGAACAAGCGGGAAAAGCTCACTATAGTCATGGTGACCCACGACCCTTGGATCGCCGAACAGGCCGACCGGATCGTGCGGCTCGACGAAGGCCGCATCCAACGAGGGTAGCGAACCCAGGTTGACCAGCCAACGTCTGATGTATGTTTCTCGCAAAGGCGCGAAGGCGCAATGAGTTGTTTCTTTTTTCGCGCCTTCGCGCCTTTGCGAGAGTATTGATCGCTTTCCATTCGTACAAACAAGAATTTATGTCTCGACAAATCTCTATCAATGGCAAGTTCTTCGCTCCGGAAGAAGCGAAAATCAGCGTTTTCGATCACGGCTTGCTGTATGGCGATGGCGTGTTTGAAGGGTTACGCAGCTACAACGGCAAGGTTTTCCGCCTGGAGCAACACGTCCGTCGGCTCTATGAATCGGCCCACGCGATTTGCTTGGAAATCCCCTTGTCGCAACCCGAGATGGCCGAGGCGATTAACGGAACCGTCAAGAAGAACGGCATTACCGACGGCTACATCCGTGCCGTCGTGACGCGCGGCGCCGGCACGTTGGGGCTCGACCCCAATCGCTGTAGCAATCCCCAGATCATCATCATCGCGGATTCCATCACCTTGTATCCCAAAGAAATGTACGAGCAAGGCCTGGAAATCATCACCACGAGTATCACAAGAAATCATCCCTCGGCCCTCAGCCCGCGAATCAAGTCGCTCAATTATCTCAACAATATTCTCGCCAAGATCGAAGGCCTCAAAGCGGGTTGCGTCGAAGCGCTCATGCTCAATCACAAGGGTGAAGTTGCCGAATGTACGGGAGATAACATTTTTTTGGTGCGGGACGGCGTGTTGCTCACTCCACCATTCGATGCGGGGATTCTCGCCGGTGTCACGCGCGAAGCCGTCATCGAACTGGCCCTCGCTGCGGGCATCGAAGTGAAAGAGATCTCCCTTACTAAGCATGATGTCTATGTGGCCGATGAGTGCTTCCTCACCGGCACGGCCGCGGAAGTGATTCCCGTCGTGAAGGTCGACGACCGCGCCATCGGCACTGGCAAACCGGGCCCCGTGACACTCGACCTCAAAGAGCGGTTTCACAAATACGCGCGATCGTAATTTTTGAAACCGCAGATGGACGCAGATAAACGCGGACAAAAAATATCTGCGTTAATCAGCGTCCATCGGCGGTTAAATTATTATTCCACACGCCAATCCGCCAGATGGATCTCAACAGTTACGCGGCCGCGGAAGTTGTTGATGACGGGTCGAAACGCAATCGACATCGGCCCGTCGACCCGGGAGAGTTCTTCTTCCCAATCGCCACCGCCGAAGGCCACGGCCCGCATTTTCACGCCATATTGGTCGAACATCATCGACAGATGCTTGCCTGTGGAGCCCATCCGTTTCAGATCTCCGGCGAGATGCACGTCGCTGGCACAGAACAGCGGGCGTGAGTTGCCGTTTCCAAAAGGGGCGAGATTTTCGATTTGCTCGACAATCTGCCGAGTCAGCATTTGGAGCGAAGCCTCGGCATCGACCAAGAGTTCCAAGGAGCGTTCCGCGTCACAAAGTTTCTCAGCGACAATGCGACAAAACTCTTTGCGGAAAGCAGCGAGATTTTGCGGCGTGACTCGCAGGCCTGCCGCCGCCGCGTGACCGCCGTGGCTCTCCAGTAAGTGTCCGCACTCGGCGAGTGCTTCATGGAGATCGAATCCCGGCACGCTGCGGGCCGAACCAATTCCTGGTTTTACGCCGAGCGGGTCATTGGCAATCATCACCACGGGGCAATTGTATTTTTCCGCCATGCGGCCAGCGACGATGCCGATCACCCCCGCGTGCCACTCGTGGTCAGCCAAAACAAGAGCGGGAGCCATTTCTGGATCGCCAAAGGTGCGCGCCTGTTTCATGGCCGCTCGGGTCATGCTGCGTTCTAGGGCTTGGCGTTGCAGGTTCATTTCTTCCATGAATTGGGCAATTGTTTCCGCCCGTTGTTGGTTCTCCGTAGTAAGAAGCTCAATCGCAAGCTCCGCCTGCCCCAACCGACCGGCGGCGTTCAGCCGTGGGCCGATCGTGAAACCCAGGTCATCGCCATCGAGGCGTGATTTTTCATGTAATTTCGTGGAACGCATGAGCGCCGCGATCCCCACGGTGGGCTGCGTTCTCAGGCACCCCAAGCCATAGCGAACCAAAATGCGGTTCTCATCCACAAGCGGCACGACGTCGGCGACCGTGCCAATCGCGGCGAGGCCGACTGCTTGTAACAAAAAATTCCGTAGTCGCTCGGAAACCTTTTGCTCGCCACTCGCTCGCTGGCAGACGGCCCAGGCGACTTTGAAGGCCACGGCAGCACCACACAGGCCAGGAAAGGGATACGGATCGTGCGGCAAGCCGGGATGCACAATTGCCGCGGCAGGGGGCAATTCGTCGGCCAATTGGTGGTGATCAGTGATAATGAGCGTCAGCCCCAACTCGTGGGCACGCCTGGCTTCGGCAACACTTGCCACGCCGCAATCGACGGTCACAACCAACTGTGTCCCCTGGGCGGCGAGCTTTTCGAGCGCTTCGGCGTTGAGGCTGTAACCTTCGTCGATGCGGTGGGGAATGTAAAAATCGACTTCCGCGTGGAGCAGCTTCAAGCAGCGAAAGAGAATCGCCGTGGCGGTCATGCCGTCGGCATCGTAATCGCCGTAAATCGTGATCCGTTGTTTGGACTCAATCGCGGCGAAGATAATTTCGGCGGCTTGGATTGCGCCGGGAAGTTCCGCTGGTTCGCGCAGGCCGGTGAGCTTCGGCTCGACGAATTGCCGTGCCATGAGCGGATCGGTAATGCCGCGCGAGAGCAGTAATTGAGCAACTACGTTGGGAACGCCCGCCGCTCGCTCTAGAGTCGCAACGTCGTGTGCATCGTGAGTCGCAATCCGCCAGCGCTTGGCCATGTCGTCCTTGACCCCTCAATGAAACCTGACCCCTCAATGAATGGACCATGATTTTTGGATTAGCCGTTGGGCGCTAGCCCACGGTTGGAGCGACAAAAAACCGGGGGCTAGCGCCCCGCGGCTGATCTTTAACCGTCAGCCGCTACTTCTTCTTCTCGTTGTGTACCGTATGCCTCCGCAAACGGGGAGAATACTTCTTGAGCTTCAGCTTCTCGCCCCCCAATTTGCGCCGGATGGTGTAGTTGTAATCACCGGTTTCTTCGCAAACCAGGAAGACGGTTTCGACTTTTTTCTTGCGCTTGCCAGATTTCTTAGCCATCGTAAATACTCAGTAACCCAATCGAATGAACACAACTGCGGCCAACCCCCCTATTGGTCAAGGGTGTCGAGCCGAGCCGAAACTCCAGATTCTATGAGTTTCGCTCCGTTTCTTCCAGTGGTGAAATCAGACGAAAGAATACCACAAGTCCGTGGGTTATAATTGAAACTGGGCAAACTAGCTGTGGGGAGCCGGATTTGCCCAGGATTTGGGCCTTTGGCCAATGGCCGCTGGCCTCTATTCTTAAATCTGGCCCTATTCTTAAAAGACGTGTGGAACAGAAATTCGGTTTCTCACCCGGACCCGCCATGACCAAGGCGCCCGAGGCGTTCGTCATGAACCCCCTGCATGCTGAAAATCCAACTCCGGCCCTTTCCTCGGTGCGATACGCACCCGAGGTCCGTGTGCCCGCATCTGCCAACCCGCCCCTCGAAACGAAAGTCCAGAATTCTTGGCTGGCTTGGGTCAAAGCGTGGCTTCTCGACGGCGAGTCGAGTTCCTGGATTGCTAGCGGCGTGACTCATGTCACCATCGTGCTACTGCTCTCTTTGGTGACCATCGTGCAGCCAGGGGTTGGGCCGGATTGGATTTTTGAAGGCTCGGTCGAGCCAGCCGAAATCAGCGATGAACTCGACGTGGAACTCGACACGATGGAATCAATCGGCGATGAAACCACGGACATTAACGATGCTCCCACACCCATGGGGCTACCTGATCTCACCATCGGCAGCGAATTCACCGATGTTGCGCCACCGTTGTTGGCCCCGAGTGCGATGGCCTCGGTTGACGATCTAGCCACATCGTTTGAAGAAATTGGCTCGCCGCTCGCGCTGCCAGGGGGTGGACTTGAAGGTCGGAGCCTGGAGAACCGGCGCGGGACAGCACTTGCAGGGGGCGGTTCCGAGGCGAGCGAAGCCGCGGTCGAAGCAGGCCTGCGCTGGCTTGCCGAACATCAAGCGGAAAACGGCAGTTGGACCTTTCTGTTGGATCCCGAGCACTGTCCCCAATGTGCGAATCAATGCCGCAATCCGGGCGTCATGGAATCGAACACGGCCTCAACAGGCTTGTCGCTGTTATGTTTTTTGGGGGCCGGTTACACGCATCGGGAAGGTCCGTACCAAGAAGTTGTTGATAAAGCGTTGTACTACCTGATCAACAAAATGGTCATAACTTCCGATGGAGGTGACCTTCGGGACGTGTCAGTGACTTCCAATCCGATCGATAATATTTTGTTGGTCCGTAAGAGCGGCGACATGTACTCCCATGCGATCGCGTCGCTCGCGCTTTGCGAGGCTTATGCGATGACACATGATTCGAGTCTAAAAGGCCCCGCTCAAAAGGCCGTGGATTTCATTGCCTTTGCTCAGAATGAGGCCGGGGGTTGGCGGTACGAACCCAAGCAACCCGGCGATCTCTCGGTCACGGGCTGGCAACTGATGGCCCTCAAGAGCGGCGTGCTAGGTAGGCTCGAGGTGCCCCGCCATGTTTGGTATCGCGCGAGCGAATTCATCGACAGCTTGCAGGATGAAAAAGGGGCAACGTACGGTTATCAACAGCCTTCCTCCAAACGTCCGTCGATGACCGCCGTGGGGTTGTATGGCCGACTCATGCTGGGGTGGCCGCGCAACCACCCACCGCTGCTGAAGGGTGCCGCCCAGCTAGGTAATGAGCAACCTCGCAACAGCAACATGTATTTCAATTACTACACCAGCCAGGTATTGCACCATGTGGGAGGTAATGGCTGGAAACGCTGGAACCCTCGGATGCGGAATTATCTTGTCGAGACACAAGCCGAGGACGGCCACGAGGACGGCAGTTGGTACTTCGACGAAGCCTGGAGCGACCGTGGTGGGCGGCTGTACACAACGACGCTCGCAATTCTCACGCTCGAAGTCTATTACCGCTACATGCCCATGTATCAAGCGGATTTTATCGACATGGCACCCTAGAATTCGCTTCATTCAAAGCAAAAGCCCCGAGAGAAAAATCCCTCGGGGCTCGGTCAAAACTTTTTTCTACGGTATCGTTGGGCCGCTTAATTGAAAATCTCGAAACCGAGATCCAAGAGCAAGTTGAGATCATTGTCACCCAGGTCGTTAAATGTGTCCGTCCCGCCGCCACCAATGAGGAGGGCCAACACGCTAACATCTACATTCTGCAGAGTCAGCTCATCGCTTCCAGCGCCGAGATGGACCATGAGCAGGTCAAAGGCCGAGTCAGTAAGAGAAACTGAGTCCGCCCCACCAAAAGTCGCGATGGTGGCCATCCCGGCCGTCACCGAGAAAAACTGAACAGAGTCGTTAGCACTGCCAGTCACTACGGTTACGGTGTTGGCCGTGACCCCGGCGACAAAGATATTGTTCGTGCCGGAACCAACGACTCCGACGCCGCCGCCGACAGTCAATTGTTCAATTTGAGCTTCGTTGAAACCGGCGCCCAAACTCATGGCAACGCCCCCGCCAATTTCGGAAACGAGCACGACTCCTAGATCATCGCCGCCTCCCAAAGACAGCGACACGTTACCACCAACGACGGTATCGACAACACCCACAACGTCGTTGCCAGAACCCGTCACCACCGAATAATTGTCGGCGACGTATGAGCGATCTCCAGAAAGGAACTCGAATCCGAAGAGATTCTGGTAGTCGATACTGCCCTGAGTGTCAACGAGCGTTAGATCGTCTCCGACATTGATGTCGGTCGTCCAGACAATTTCGTCACCGGCGCCTCCATTGATAGTGAGGTCACGACCCACGTTGACGGGGCCGGAGAACGTGGTGCCAAAATCGAAGTCTTCGGTGATGCCAAGGTAAATTTGATCGTTGCCACCATCGGCATTGATGACCAGATCGCGAGGAACATTCAAATCCAATGATCCGTCAATCAGAGGGAAGCCATAGATACGTGCTTTATCATCGCCTTCGCCCAAATTAATGACGATATCCCGCGTCACTCCCGAGACGAAATACTCCTGATTGGTATCACCATTAATCGTATCCCCCAGAGGACCGCGATTGACTATTCTGAATTGTCCGTCTAGTTCGTTGAAAGTTTTCTCCAGCAAAAAGGAATTCGGTTCGGCATCTCCGGTAATAACCAGATCTCCGTCAATGACATCGACGGTCAAATTCGCCGCCAAGGCGATCTTCTCTTCCAGACATTCTATTCTGAGACGCTTTTGCAAAGCATTGCGGAACATAATACATTCCCCGGTTTGGACAAGATGAAATTTTTACCCCAAGCGCTGCTTAAGACAGTCCGCTCACAACTTCCGAACTGCAGCTAGTGCCTAGCATTGACAGTTCACGTGGCACTTATTGTAAGCGGGCGACGAGTCGATCACAAAAGCAATTCCACAAAAAAATTTCGATCCTGGATTGGGGTGAACGACCGAGCATCGAACCTTCATAAACCCTTAAGAATGACCTATTTAGTGTTTCTTAACGAAAATACTGATCGGATTGCCGCCAGAGTCGAGTACCACCCTTACAAATTTACGTAACCCGAGTGTGGTGAACCGCGAACGTAAGAACGTATCCGTGAGCACCCACTCCTTCGAGTCGATTTACGGCAACTCGCAAATTACTTACGTTTATGCCGCAGTTGCTAGCGGTAGCGATTTTGACAGCTCACCGCATTTCATATCAGCAACGAATCACAAGGATTTGTTAGTAATTTTTCCGGGTTTTTTCGGCTCCAGCGACCTACGTTTAAGGAGAGAATCCTGGGGGAATCCTCGGTCGCCCTGGTCATTTTTTAGTGGCCAATTATCTCCCTAAGCTGATGTTCTGACTCGTAAGATCACGCTGCATGATTTCAACACTTCAAATTAGCGCCAATTCGTCATCCAAACGAATGTCGCTCTTGGAAAACCTGATGGTCGTCGCCGTCATGGGCGTCACCTTGGTGATGTGGTCCTATGCCGTGGAAGACACGGTCCTACTGCACCTGTTTTACGTACCCGTGGTGCTAACCGGCTTTTGCCTGGGTGGCTACCGCGCGCGATTGATGGCCCTCTTCTGCATCCTGTCGGCAACGATTATTTTCCTGCCGAAATTCGGCCAGGAATCTGTCACCGATATCCCCCTACGTACGCTGATTGTATTCATTCTGTGGGCATCAACATTGCTGCTGATCGCGCTGACGGTAGGTCGTCTGAGCGACGGATGGCACGAAGCCCTGGATACCCTCCGCCAAGCTCACAAAAAAGACGTGCTCACCGATTCGCTGACGGGCATTGCCAATCGCCGGGCTTACGAATTTGAACTGAATCGCCGAATTGCTCAATGGGAGCGTGACGGCACGCCCCTCATTCTCGTGCTCATCGATATCGATCATTTCAAGAAACTCAACGACCGCTACGGCCATTCCGCGGGTGACGCTGTTTTACAGGGTGTCGCACAAACCTTGCAGATCACGATCCGCAAAGCCGATCTCGCGGCTCGCTATGGCGGCGAGGAATTTGCGATTATTCTGCCCGGGATCAATTTTGAAGAAGCCAAAGACGTTGCCGAGCGAATTCGCCGCCTGATCGAGGCGCAGCGTTTCTCCTACGAAAGCTTAACGCTGCGGGTGACTGTCAGCATCGGCCTATCGCAATTGCTGACCGACGAGGAAGCCGCTGCGTTCACAAAGCGTGCCGATGCGGCCCTGTATTCCGCGAAGGAAGCCGGCAGAGACTGCGTTTATTACCACGATGGCGTAACGTGCCAACAATACGGCATCAACATGAACGTTGAGCTCAATGATTTGGCTGCCATTGAGAACGCGAGCGATTCCGAGAACGACCTGTTTGCCGACGAAACAACGGGCCTGCCCACGCAGCGAGTCCTCTTGGAGGAGCTTCGACGTCGCACGGCCGAACGGAATCGCTATGGTATCGACATCGTGGCCGCTATCGTGAAAGTTGACCAATATACGGCCACTCCCGATAGCCAACCCCGCACGCAAAAGAGTCTGATGGCGACAATCGCACGAATGATTGTTTCAGAGCTTCGCGAAACCGATTTGGTGGTGCGATACAGTGGCGATTGTTTTGCCATTTTGATGCCCTCAACCGCCGTGCAAGGGGCTGCCTTTCCGTTGCGACGACTCTGCACTCGGGCCTCGAACTATCGTGACGTGCAGTATCCAGGGCTTTCCTACGCGGTGAGCATCGGCGTCACCGAAGTGGGCCGCAACGAACAAGCGGGCACAATTCTACGCAATATCGAAGCTGCCTTGAGCTCCGCTTCAGCAGCAGGGGGCGGCTGCGTTGTGTTCCATGAACACAACTACTGTCACATACCTGGCCTCGCCATGGCCTTGCCCGTCGTTTAAGGCGAGGGCCGATATCCCTGGTGCAACAACCGCGTGCCATCATGCCGCGTGTTGTGAGTCAGCTCATCTCGATAGAACCGTGAGCCAAGCAAATTCTGCATTTCGTCCCGCAGTGGATTCACTTCGCGGATTGTCACAGGCAAACTCGCTTCGAAATTTCCCTGTCCCGTCACTCCCAAGCGAACATTCAGAATCGCCGACGAGCAGAGTTCCCAATCAAAATCGGGAGAGGCACGGCGAAACCGCAACGGCAGTTCGGCTATACCATCAATAAAGTTCTTTTCCACAACGGGAACTGACCAGCGTTGAAATTCCTGAAAACCAATTCTACCCGTGTGCTGGTCGGTCCGCTGCACAATCAGCCGGGCACTCAACGAACCTCGCACGGGCACGGCAACTCCATGGGTATCAAAGACGGCCAGTGCCACCAGCAGACCGTCGAGCTCCACCGTGCGGTCGAGGTTAATCAGCCCGGCTTCAATTTCGATACTCGCGAGCGCCGATTTCCTGAAGGCACCCAGTGGATGAACGACCGAGAGATTTTCTCGCGGCGTCTGCTCAAATTCGGTCAGAAAAGTCGCGGGAGCCACGGTCGCATATTCCATGAAGTTCCGTGAAAGTTCGGTCACTTCGATGGACTTCCCTTCAAGTTCTACAGTCAGAACTTCAGACCAAGCCAATGAGGTGGTGAGAATGATGTTGCCTTCGGTGATGCGAATCCAGAGAGTGTCTTGATCGCTGCGGCTGTCGATTTCACCGGCGAGCGTGCGGCCCGCTTTGGTGGTCACTTGCACGCCACCCTCACTCCGCGCGATACCCCCCAGCACGACAACCATCGTGCAGAGCAAGCAGCGATATCCGTTGGTGAGGAAGACACCCATAACCATCGCGTCGCATGGGGAGGAGGGGAAGAGCAAGCCAGGAATGTCTTCATTTTCCTGTGGTGACTGGGTGATTTCCAGCAAAAAATGCAGCGATTCGCGGCAGCTTGTGTCTCCCGACCGCGTAATCGTCAGAATCGCGCTCGCGCTACCGGTTGGCTAACGATTCAAATAGAATAGAAAATTGCAGCAGAATTACCCGACCCCATCCCCTAGCCCCCAACCCCTCCGCCCAGCATGAGCGACCAGTGGTTTTTTGAAATTGGCGATGGCAATACCTACGGGCCCTACCCGCTGGAAAAGCTCCAGCTCTGGGCGGCAGCAGGGAATCTGATGCCCACTCATCGGGTGCGGAATGCCGACTCCCAAGAGTGGGTGATTGCCGCCTATGTTCCTGGGTTGGAACTTACCACCGTCATCCCCACAGCGGAAAAACCCGCCGACACGCCACAGTCTGGCAAGAAGCTCGGCAACTTTGTCCGCAGTCTACGCAAGAAGGATGAAACCGCCGTCGCGGACGAACCTCCCGATATCGTGGCCATGTGCGACGAGATGCTGAAAATCGCTTTCCTACGTGGGGCCTCGGATATTCATATTGATCCCGAGAAGAGCATCACGCTCATTCAGATTCGCGTCGATGGCGACTTGGAAACGATTCGCAAGCTCCCCAAGAATCTTCATAACCCCGTTGTTAGCCGCTACAAAGTGCTCGCGAACATGGACATCGCCGAACGCCGGTTGCCGCAGGATGGCAGCTTCATTCACCATTTTGAGGAAGAAAAACGCAAGGTCAGCATTCGCGCGGCCTGTCTTCCCACCACTCACGGCGAGCGCATGACCTTGCGACTGTTGGCGCTCGAGACGGAGAATCTTACGCTCAATCGGCTTGGCATGTCGAAGAAGGCTTACGACACCTTCGTCAAACATGCCAGCCAAAAACAGGGCATGATTCTTATGACCGGCCCGACGGGGAGCGGCAAATCAACCACCCTCTACGCCGCGCTGCGTCATCGACTGGCCAACTATCCCGGTCGGATCATCACCGTGGAAGACCCCGTTGAATTCGATATCGTGGGGGTCGCCCAAGCCGAAGTCGACGATGCCGACAAGGTGCAGTTCACCACCGTGCTCCGCAATATTCTGCGCAGCGATCCCGACGTGATCATGATTGGCGAAATCCGCGATTTTGAGTCGGCCGACATCGCCATCAAGGCCTCGCTGACCGGACACTTGGTGTTCAGCTCGCTGCACACCAACTCGGCGGCTGGGGTGATTACGCGACTTATCGACATGGGCGTGAAACCGTTCCAAGTGGCGGCCACGCTCAGGCTTTCCGTGGCCCAACGGCTCGTGAAGCGGCTTTGCTCGCAATGCCGCAAACCGCGGAATATCACGGGAGTTGAAGCCGCGTCGTTAGGTGCTCCGCAGATCGAAGGGAGCATCATTTACGAACCCGGCAAATGCGAACGCTGCGGCGAGCGCGGCTTCCGTGGCCGCGTCGGCATTTTTGAAATGCTCTCCATCGACGACGAGCTCACCCGCCGGATCGTCGACAAATGCGACGAAGTGGAAGTCGGCGACTACATGCGCGAACACAAAATTCCCCGCTTGAAAGACGACGCCGTCGACAAACTGCTCGCCGGAGCCACGAGCTTGGGTGAGATTCTTGAAGCACTGAATTGGTAAATCAGGCGAGGGGCATCCACAAGATGTTGGTAGTGTGTGATTAAGTGTTGCTCCTGCCTTTGGCGACGCGCACAATACCAAACGCAAAGACGTATGCGGCGATGAAGCTAAATGCTACGAACATAACGCATTCGCCACTCGCCGGGTCCGGCATGGGGGGCTTGGGAATTGGTAACCCCGCGCGTTGGAGCTTAGCAGTCAGCCACAATGACGGGAAAAGAAGGGGAATTGCCAGCAAAGCAATTAAGCACGCGCGTTGCTTTGCCGCTGATCGGTCGTACCAGAATATCATGCAGCGCACGGCGGCAATACCAATTGTGATCAAGCACGCAACAAATATCGACAGACTTAATGCATACATGAGATTAGGTCTCTAACTAAGTGCCGCTGACTTCCACCAGTAATTCTCGCACGGTCCACTTGTGGTCTGCAATCCCATGCGCCATGGCCGGGGTTTTGCCCTTGTGAGTCTTGTGCGGGCGGCAGAAATTGTAGGCAGCAAAGAACAGTCCCATCGCGGCCCGGTGATTCTCATACTTCTTGGAAAACGCAGGGGGAGAAAAGGGGAGAAAAGGTGTCAGGAACCGTTTTAATTGACACGGTCACCCGATTGTGCTAATTGTCGGTCATGGGACGACCACAGCGAGCTGCCGAGGGTGGGTATGTGTATCATGTCTTGAACCGCGCCAATGCACGGATGTCGATCTTCGAGGACCAGTGCGATTACGCTGCCTTCGAGAAAGTTCTTCTGGAGGCGGTGGAGCGTACCAAGACGCGGCTTTTGGCCTACTGCCTGATGCCCAATCATTTGCACCTGTTGGTCTGGCCGCGCAAGGATGGCGAGCTGTCGCGCTTTGTGGGCTGGCTGACGTTGACCCATACCCAGCGCTGGCACGCCCAGCGGCACTCGGCTGGTTCGGGGCATGTCTACCAGGGGCGCTTCAAGTCGTTCCCCGTCGAGGAAGATGAGCATTATTACACGGTGGCCCGCTACGTGGAGCGGAATGCGCTGCGGGCCAACCTCGTGCGACGGGCCGAAGAATGGCGGTGGGGCAGCCTGTATCGGTGGCTGCGCGGCTCGGCCGAGGACAGAACCCTCTTGGCCCCGTGGCCGTTGCCGCGGAAGGCGAGTTGGGTGGATCACGTCAACGCGCCGCAGACGGACGCGGAGTTAGCCGCGCTGCATCGTAGCGTCGCGCGGGGCCGTCCCTTCGGTAGCGCGACCTGGAGCGACCGCACGATTCGTCGCCTGGGATTGGAGTCCACCCTCCGTCCCCAGGGAAGGCCGAAGAAGGCTGAAAACGGTTCCTGACACCTTTTCTCCCCGATTCTCGACGAACCATCGCACGGGACACTGATGCGGCGATTTGATTGATCGTCATCCTCGACTTACATGCCCACGGCGGAGTACCGCTGTGAGCATGGCACCCGGCTAACCAAAAACCAACCGCAGCACCCACGCCACCAGTGGAATCGCGAGCGCGATTGTTGCCGTCACATACGGATTCGAGTTGAGCCCGCGTTCCAGGCTGCGGCGGTTGCTTTGGAATTCGCGGAGTTGGTGGGCGATGTGGCGGCCGCGGTCGGCGAGCTCGTTGAACTTTTTGAGATCGCGATTCGTTTCGGCGAGGCCGACTTCCGCCATCGCGTCGAGTTGCTTGGCGCCCATCAGTACCTTGCGCGCTTGGGAGATTTTGAAGCGACGGAGCGCGCTTTCGCCGGCCTGCTTGGCATCGTCGAATGACACGCCATGCTCGGGCTTGAATTTGAAACCATTGGTTACGCGCTCCCGCCAGCTCAGCAGCTCGAGCGTCAAGCCGGGACTGAGCATGGGAATGCCCATCAATTTGAGATTGTCGACGTCGAGCGCCGATTCCACGCCGAACGATTCGAGCATCGAGACCATGGAAAAAGTAAGCCCCGAAATTTGCGCGACATGATCTTGGATGACGTGGCTTGCCAGATAGCGATTGAATTGCGTGGTGCGCTGAATGGCCAACACGTCTTGCAGTTGGCCTTCCTCGGCTTGGTAATGTTCGTAGGCCTGTTTCAAATCCTCCACGGAAGTTTCAAACTGTTTCTTGCGCAGTTGATACTTGGCATGGACCACGTGGGCCCCCTTGGCGAGTTGGGCTTGGATTTGCTGCAGTTGCAGGATCAGCTTGTCCCCTTCCGCCCGACGCTCACGGCCTGTTTTACTGAAAATCAAATAACTTCCGGCGGCAATTGATCCCAGGGCTCCAGCACCAAGAGCCGCCACCCATTTGATGCCGAGCAAGCAAACACTCGCGGCGGCCACCATGCTGGTCGCGGCAACGTCGCAGGCCGTGGCCTTGGCCACGGTGGTGCGTTTTTTGGGTTTGAGCACCTGGGGAATCGCCAACTTGGCGGGAGGCAAATCGGCAAAGCCGGGAATCTGCAACTGTTGAATCCGGCGATCGAGTTCCTCTAAGCGTCCCTTGGAAACGGTAGAGACACCCCCATCGGCGACGAAGAACACGGGGCCCCCTTCGTCCTCGATGCGGCACCAGGGGCAGTCGCGGAGTTGGTTGTAATAAATGTGTGCTTGATCGAACGAGCAAGGCCGACGCAGTTTGATGAGGGCTTCGAGTTGTTCCACCCACATATGGGCTGTCGGTCGGCCTTCATTACCCTGACGTCCTCGAAAAGCCCATTCAAACAAATCCGCCAAGCTGGGGGGCAAGTCCGTGAGCAGTAGCGAAGCGGGTGGTGGCGAAACTTCCGTTTGCTGGGTGTTCTTAGAAAACGCGAATCGCTGCTCTGCGATGGCTTTCTCGATGGTCAATTCCCCAGCGCCGTGGAACCGACCCGCGAACGGGTGCCGGCCCACGAAGAGCAAATGAAAGATCATGATTGCCAGCCCGAAGCGGTCGTGATCCTGCGTGCGGCGGACGTCGCGGAGCTTGAGTGATTGCAGTTCGGGCGGAGTAAAGTGCGGGGTTCCCACGGGGCACGGAAAGATGTGGCCATTGCTCTCGATCTGAAACGAATCGCAGTCGATAAAGCGGACGCACATATTTTTGTCGACCATCAGGTTGCCCTGATTCACATCTCCGACGACGATCCCCGCCGCGTGCAGCGATTCAAATGCCGCCGCCACGTTGCGTGCCGCGAGGATCAAATGATGCCAGCGTGCATCGGGGAAATGGCGGCGACGGTTGGCCGTGCCGTACAACTCGTGCAAAGTGCGCGAATCGCTGACGTTCGGCATGAGAATGCCGAGGGCATCACGGCTGCGTGGATCGTGCAACAATTCGCTGGGCCAAGCCGAGATGGCTTCGAGCGCAGAGGTGCGGCACGAGATCATGGCTTGCAACTTGGCGAGCGTATCGGCAGGCAACGGCCGCTGGTGGTACAGTTTGGCAACCAAGCCCGCCGCGCTTTCGACGATGTAGACGCTCCCTTCGCCACCCTTGCCGATGGTTTCGCCGAGTCGAATCTCGACGCCCCGTGAATCCACTAATTTGGGAGAACTAGCCATCGGTAAGAGTCGCCAAGATGAGGGTTTTGTCGTCGTCGGACCGTTTGCAGACCGATTCGGATTTCAAGAATTGTTCCAAGTTGTCGCCCAGAATCTGCCAATTCTCCAGCGCTGCGAGCGCCTGAAACAGCGGTTCAAAAAACGGCGGATGGGGAGTCTGCGAGTCGAACCGTAGCGCGATGCGTTCGATGCCATCGGTGAACAGGGCCACATCCGAGAAGGTTTGCGGCGTTACGTAAAACTGGAGCTTATCGCGATATTCTTTTGAGGTGATAAACGTCGTGGTGTTGGCATACTCACCGGAGTCGGGCCAGAACACCACCCCACAGGCCACACCGCTCCGCAGCACGATCGCGCCGTCGCCGATTTGAAAAAAACAAGAACCGGTCGGCGACAAAATCGCCACGCAAAGCGTCGTTGCAAATTCCGTGGTGCGGGCGTCACGAGCTTGGGCTTCTTCTTCGATGCGACTGCGAGCCAAATCACACCAAGCGATCACATCTGGCGGCTCGATTTCGGCAAGCGAGCCGTCCGCCTCGAGAAAAGCATCAACGCTTTCGATGACCGCATTGCAGGCCACCAGCGAACCAACGCCGCTATGTTTCACCGAACCTGCGCCGTCGGCCACGCACGCGACGAGCGTTCCCGCGGCTTTGCCATCAAAAGCACGAACCCGGCTGCTGTCTTGGCAGGGAGTGCCGTCTGCCGAGTGGGATTCACCCTGCACGCTTCGCGAGATGGTGCGCCACACGGTTGCCATATCAGATTTGGGCCCAGCCGCGCGGTCCGGTCGTTGGATCTTCCAACGGCACTTCATCACCGGGCGAGGAACGCGAGACCGCTTGCTGTGAGTTGGAGAGCCAACTGAACAACTCGCGGAACTTCATGCCCTGGAGCCACAGCGGTTTGCGAACGCAGATTTCGTCGAGCACCGTCATGCTGGCTCCTTCGACGCCCACCGCGAAGAAGCAGAAAGATTTTGATTTCTCGCCGTCATGCACGCGCGAGATTACTGTTTTCCAATGATCGTTCGGTTCGCCATCGGTAATCAAGAATGCCCATGGGCGGTAGTAGGCGATACCATTCTCTCGGTAGCTCGCCTTGCGTTCTTCGATCATATCGAGCGCCACGTTGATCGCCTCACCCATCGGCGTGCCGCCGATGACTTGCAGCTTGGGAGGATCAAACTCGAGCGCAGTGGTGAATTCCACGAGCCGGGTCACCCGGCCACCGAACGTGACAATCGCCACTTCGACGCGCTTGGATGCCAGCGGGTCGGCCATCAATTCTTGCCGGTAGAGTTGCAGCCCCGCATTGAGCTCGGTGATGCGTGGGCCGTGCATGGACGTCGAGGTATCGACGATCAGGACGCAAGGGACGCGGGGCTCGGGATTCTCGGCGAATTCGACCGAACTAAAGGCACTGTCTGCAGAAACTTGTTCCATGGCCGAATTGATCCCCTATCGTTCGGACGCCTGCGTGATGGTCACCTCGTGCCTCGTTCTCGGTAAGCCGTTGGCTGGCTAGCACTTTAGTATGGCCTGAATGCCAGCACTCTTCAAGCCTTTTGGGTGGCTGCCGTTACGCGCGGGGAATTCTGCGGATTGAGTAGAAAATGCTAGCGAATTGAAGCGTGAAACGCTGTTTACCTACGCTGGCAATCACCCTATTCTTGGCACCCTCATGCCAGCTAATTCCGCCTAGCGATTTTCCCTGATAACAGGAACCCAACCCATGCGAACGACTCATACCCGCCTCGCTCAACTACTCTTCATGTGTCATATCTTGTTGGGTGCATGCTTCGTGCCTACGGTGTCCAGCGACGCCCAAGAACTGAGGATCGAGACCAAGGTCTTTGGCGAGGAAGAGGATGACGAACCCTTGAGCCACACGGTCACGCTGTTTGATAAGAACACAGTCTACGATTTCGTCGAAAATCCGGAACAGATTGCGATCTTTCGTGCGCCCACGCCAGGAAGCGGCGGCCAATTTATTCTGCTCGACGTTGGTAGCGCGCGGCGGACCGAAGTTTCGACCGAGCAGATCAGCGGGCTGATGCAAAAGCTCTCGAAGTGGGCCGCCGAGCAAAAAGACCCGCTGCTCAAGTTTTCCGCGAAGCCAAAATTCAAGGAGACTTTTGACCGCGAGACGGGCGTGCTCATGCTCACGAGCGATCTTTGGGAATACAACGTCGCAACCATCCCGGCTGACAGTGCCCCAATCCTCGCCCGATACCGTGAGTTCACCGACTGGTACACACGGCTCAACACAATGATGAACAGCAGCCCGCCGCCGGGCCCACGGTTGGAACTCAACAGTTCGCTCGAAAAATACGGCGTGATGCCGGTGGAAATTCGCCGTACGCTCAAAAACAACAAGTCGATGCTGCGGGCCACGCACCTCTTCACCTGGCGGCTCTCCCGCGAAGACCGCGTGCGGCTCGACGAAGCCCGCAAGTATCTGGCGAGCTTCAAGAAGGTCGACAATGAAGCCTTCATCGCCGCGAAGGCGGAACATGCCGACGTCGTGCGCGGGCAGTCGGAGTAAGGCGAGCGGCTGGCGTTAGCCGGCTGCAGAAAATATTCGCCGCCTGGAAATTGCGACTGCTATAATGATAGTGGCTTGTGAGTTTTCGAATGTGGTATGTGCGGATTATCTGGGACGAAGATGAAAATCCAGATGGCAATACTCAACATATCGCTGAGCACGGTCTCACCGTCGAGGATGTTGAATTCGTCCTGCAGAATCCCACCGAGGAAAGCAAGAGTCGCAGCGCTGGTCGACCGTGTTGCTTTGGTTATACGCTTGGCGGCGATTATATCATCGTCATTTATGAGCAGGTTGAAGACGACACAATATATCCGGTGACGGCCTTCGAAGTCGCCGAACCGTAAGGTGCCACGATGGATGAGAAAAAGATTATAGGTCGAATTCGTTCTGCCGGACCTGTGAGCGACGAAGAGCGGCAGCGGCTGCAGGAAATGCGCGACAAGGTGATGGAGGAGTTTCCTCCTCGCGACCCACCACGACTGCAACCCGCGTCGAGTGGTATTGGGGCCCAGATTCGCTTAGCGCGAGAAGCTCGGGGGCTCTCTTGGAATTCCCTTGCCGAGAAAGCAGGTCTCTCGAACTCCAGCATTGTCCGCGATATTGAATATGATCGTGAGGTCACACTGGCAAACATCGAAGCCGTCGTCGCTGCTCTGGGGCTGAAGCTGGAGCTTGTCGAACAAACCGGCTGACGCGGCGAATTGAGCGTCAAAGGCAGTCGCTACAACTCAACGAAGCCTAATCTACTGTTGCGATTGAGCCTGCTGCTGGGTTCCCGCCTGTGCGGGAATGACTTGAGGGTTTTGCGGGATCACATCCACGCTCACGCCCATGGTGTGATCGCCGCCGCCGACGAAGACGCCTTGGATGGGGCAGATGTCGCTGTAGTCGCGGCCCCAGCCGATGCTGATGTGTTCGTCGCTGGCGAACATGTCGTTCGTGGGATCGATGTCGATCCAGCCGAGTTCGGCTCCGCAATAGACCGAGGCCCAGGCGTGCGAGGCGTCGGCTCCCACAAGTCGCGGGGTGCCCGGCGGGGGTTGGGTGCAGATGTAGCCGCTCACGTAGCGCGCGGCGAGGCCCATCGAGCGCACACACCCCACTGCCAAATGGGCGAAATCTTGGCAGACGCCGCGACGAAGTTGTAACAACTCATCGAGCGGGGTATTCACGGTCGTGGCCCGGGAATCGAACTTGAAATCGGCGTGAATGCGAGTTGTCAGATCGCGGATGGCGGCAAGAATCGGCCGGCCGGCGGGGAAACTCTGCGCGGCATAGCGGAACATGTCAGCGAACAATCGCACCCGGGGCGAGGCAAAGGTGAACTGCAGAATTTCGAGCGACTCGCGGTCATAAGTCGCTCCGCGGACATTGGCAAGCTCTTCCCAAGCGGGCGAGTCGAGTTTTTCAAAGGCCGGGGCTTCGGTCACTTCAAGCTTGCTCTCGGCGGTGACCTTGAGCCCCATCAACGGACCACGCACGGCAAAATAATCGGCCGCGTTGCCAAAGTAATCACTCCGCCGCGCGAGGGTCGAGGGCACCGGTTCGATGAGCAATTGATGCGCGTGGCAGGTCTGGCGGGCCGTGTTGCGCGGGGCCAAATGGACCACATTATGGCAATTCGGCACCGGCTCGGTGTACGCGTACCAGGTTGTGTGTTGAACGGTATATTGCATGAATCAAGTGGGGTTAATCTTCGCCAGTTGCACGACCGGTCCTGAATGAAAAAAGTAGCGATGCGAAATCGCGTCCGAAATTTTGGGGAGCGTGTCTTCGACAAACTTGAGGAGCGACTTAAGCGGCTTGGCGTCGCCCGCATTGTACGCGGCGGCGATCTCTTGGCTGTTGGTCGTTTTCAAGAGCGTGGACACCGACGCGACCAAGGTTTGCTCCACCCGCACGTTCGGGCCATGAATGTCGCGTGGCAGTTGATTGACGTGGTTGAAACATTGAATCACTTGATAGAGCACCGAGCGAGGGTTCGTATCATCACACAGCAGTAAATCGAGAACGGGGGCGAGTTGCATTCGTGAAAAATATCGGAAACGATAGGTCATGAGACCATCGCAAATCTCGAGGAGCGATTCCAACAGGGCATGATCGGCAGAGCTTTTGGCATCGAGCACGCTCGAGAGCAGCGTCACGGTTTGCAGGGAGTGTTCCAAGCGGCGGCCAAAGTCGAGAAATCGCCAGGCATGGGTGCGGGTCATGCTTTCGGCGACGTTACCGCCAAGTGCCGCGAGTTGCACCAAGAGCTCATTGACTTTTTCCATCACGTCCAGCAGGCCGTCGCTCTTGGGGGAGCTCCAAAAGTTATCGTCCATCTGGCGAATGATCCGCCAACTGTCGAGCGACATCAAATCGCGGACCGAGGAGGCAAGCACCGTCATGCGACTGACCGTGGAGCGCAGGGCGTTCATGTCGTCGTTATTAAACACGGCTGCGGGGAGCAATCTCTCGATGGCCGGCAGTTGGTCGCGAATTTCCTCGACCACCACGCCCGGCTCGATCATGCCCTGGCTCGCCAAGCCACGGATCAGAATCGGCAGCTCGGGAATACTCTCGGCATCTTCTTCGCGGGCCAGCCGTGAGGCCACGGCCCGCACCCACTTGCCGAGCGATTCGGCCCGGGTGGTGAGCCGCCCCAACCAGAAAAAGTGTTCGGCCGCGCGGCTGGAAAGATCGACACCACCCCGGCGAATTTCCACAGGTTCATCGGCGGTTTGGAGCAGCGTGACCTTCTCGACCGGTCCGTCGGCGAGCACCCAGGTGTCCTTGCTCCCTTCGCCGTCGAGGAGCGAAAGTTCTAGTGGCGCGAGAGTAGCGGACAATCGCGTTAAACCGCCGGGCATGATTTCATACGAATCGTCGTTGGCGACGGCAAAGGTGCGTAAGGCCACGAAGGCTTTTTCGCTGGTAATTTCCGACCAAACCGGCGCGGTCGAGCGGACGATCACTTCCTGCGCCACGAAATTGCCGGGGGCTTTTTCGATCTGTTGGGCGATCTCACGGCGGGTGAGTTTCGCAAAGCCCTGCGATTCACTGCGTGTGAAGCCGCGACGGCGGTACGCGGGCTTGATCACCAGTTTGTCGAGATTCGCGAGCACATGCTTGCGGCTTTTTTCCTCACCGCACCAGAACGTCGCGATCCCCGGCATTTTCAGCGGCTCACCGAGTAAAGCTTGGCACAACTGCGGCAGGAACGCCATGAAGATTGGTGATTCCACCAGCCCGCTACCGAGATTGTTGGCCACCGCCACGCCGCCACTGCGGACGGCTTGCACCAATCCCGCCACGCCACTCGGCGAAACGCTGGAAAGCTCTAGCGGATCACAATGTTCGCTATTCGGTCGCCGCCAAAGCACATCGACACGCGAAAGGCCAGCAAGCGTTTTGATGAAGACCTGATTGTCGCGCACGTCCAAGTCGCCGGCTTCGGCCAGCGTGTAGCCCAAGTAGCGGGCAAGAAACGCATCCTCAAAATAGTTGGCGGTTCCCGCGGCGCGGCTCAAGAGCACCACGCGGGGCTCAATATCTTGGGGAGGTGCTAATCCTTCCAAATGTCGCTGCACAGCTTTGAAATACGGCGCGTGACGTTCCACGCGGCAGTGGTGAATCACATCGGGCATCATGCGCGACATGGCGATCCGGTTTTCGAGCGCGAAACCGGCCCCGGAGGGGGCTTCGGTGCGATCCCCCATCACCCACCACTGACCGTCGGGCGAACGCGCGAGGTCTGCCGCGTACAGGTGCAAGATGCGACCGGGAGCTTTCTCCGGCGAGGCATAGGGCAACAAGAACCCGGGATGACGGAACAGCACCTCGGGAGGCAACATGCCTTCCCGCAACAAGCGCTGCGTACCGAACAAATCGCGGAGCACTAAGTCCAGCACCTGCGCGCGTTGTTGGAGGGCGTCGGAAACTTTGCTCCAGTCCTCGGCACCAATCGCGAGCGGAAACGCGTCGAGCGCCCAGGGATGTTTACGGGCGTGCGGATCGGTGGGGTCGGGATATGCCAGGCTGTTTTGCCGCAGAAGCCGCTGTGCTTGCACCCAGCGGCGGCTGAATTCCTCGGTCGAAAGGTGCGCAGCCGCCTCGGCAAACCGCTGCCAATGGGGGTGCATTTTCCCGTCAGCGGAAAAGACTTCATCGTACGACTGCGAATTGCACGTATAGTCGCCGAAGAGATTCACGTGTTGCTTAGCCGGCTCTAAAACGCTCACGAAAGAGTTTTACCCATATTTCACGCCAATAGTCCATTTTGACGCCCACGCCGCAGGTCGAGCGTCATGGGGTAGTCGGGATTCACTTCATCACGGGGAATCGCGATCTCACCACCATGGTGACCCATCGCCACAAATCGAGCACCACGCCGACTTTCGGCTTCAAACGCATTCACGGGGAACGCGCTCGGGTTCAATCCCCCGGGATGGCTCACATAGTAGGTCGAGCCACCCATCGAGCGACGCATCCACGTATCCAACACGTCGAACACCAAGGGCGTATCGACGGGGATCGTCGGATGCAAACAACTCGGCGGTTGCCACGCCCGGTAGCGCACGCCCGCCACATATTCTCCCTCGACTCCGGTGGGATGCAACGGCAGTTTTCGACCATTGCAGGTCACCATGTGCCGGGGATTGGTCATTCCTTGCACTTTCACTTGCAACCGTTCGACCGAGGAATCGACGTAACGAGCCATCGCTCCGCCAGCGGCTTCCTCGCCGAGCACATACCAAGGCTCGACCGCTTTCCGCAGCTCGACGCGCACGTTCGCTTGTGAAAATGTGCCAATCACAGGGTAGCGGAACTCAAAATGGGGACCAAACCACGCGGCGTCGATCGCATAGCCCGACAAGCGGATTTCTTCCACCACGTCGGCAAAATCAGTCTGTGCGAAGTGCGGCAACATAAAGCGGTCGTGCAGCGACGTGTCCCAATCCACGAGCGGCGTTTCGTAGGGTGATTCCCAAAAGTGGGCCACCAGCGCCCGCAGCAATACCTGCTGAGCCAAACTCATGCGGGCGTGCGGCGGCATTTCAAAGCCGCGGAACTCGATCAAACCCAAGCGACCCGTCGCCGTATCGGGCGAATACATCTTGTCGATGCAGAATTCCGCGCGATGGGTGTTGCCGGTCACGTCAACAAGCAAATGTCGGAACACGCGGTCGACAATCCAGGGCGGGACATTGCTTTTGCCGGCGACTTGCTCAAAGGCGATCTGCAATTCATAACGCGCATCGCGGCGGCCTTCATCGACGCGGGGTGCTTGGCTCGTCGGACCGATAAATGACCCTGAGAACAAGTACGACAGCGAGGGATGGTTGTGCCAATAACCGACCAAACTCTTGAGCAGGTCAGGGCGACGCAAGAACGGGCTATCGCTGGGGGTTGGTCCGCCGAGGACAACGTGATTGCCGCCGCCCGTGCCGGTGTGCGTGCCGTCGAGATCGAATTTTTCGGTGCCCAACCGACTGTTGCGGGCGTCTTCGTAAACGCCGGTTGTGGTGTCGACCAATTCTCGCCAGTTGGCTGCCGGGTGGACGTTGACTTCAATCACACCCGGATCGGGCGTCACCTTCAAATGGTCCAGCCGATGATCGTGCGGGGGTTCATAGCCTTCAATCGCAATAGGCAATTGCAACTCTGCCGCGGTCGCTTCGATTTTGGCCACGAGGTCGAGATAATCGACCAAGTGATCGATGGGAGGCATAAACAAATGCAGCACCCCGCCGCGTGGCTCGATGCAGATCGCGGTTCGCACGACTTGCGAGGGATCGTTCTGGCCCGAGGAAAATTGGAACGGCAGCCCCGAGGAGAAACCATTCCCTTCGTGTCCATGGCCGTTGGTGTTCCCCGCATCGCCGCGTTCGCGAAAGCTATGTTCACCAAAGCCATCGCCTTCACCGCCCCCCCATTCACCACCAAATGAACCACCCCCGCCCCCGGCATACGCCAGTTTCATTTTGGCAAAACTTGCGTGCTGCGGATCGCGCAGACTGCGATACTGGGGCAACGGACCACGAGGGGCGATGGGGTCGGCCGCATAACCAATTTTTTCAAGTTCACTACGTTTGTACCAGGCGAGCGACATGATCGGTAGGCGATAACCCATGGCCGAATCGCCAGGGATGAGGAACATTTCCTCGCTGCGGACAACCCATTCGCCGCTTTCCCAATACGGCTCTTGGGCCCACCACACCCGACGCAACGGCAGCACACATCCCACGGGCGACGTGATGCCTTGCTCGAACACACGCGCCAAGCGAGCGCGTTCGACTTCGTCTTCCAATTTGGAATCGCGAATGTTGACATTCACCGGCAGACGGCGTTCTTTCCAGGTGTAATAGAGCGCGTCTTCGTAGCCGTTGATGACGTGGGCTGGATTCACGCGGAGCTTTTCGGCGAGCAACTGGGCGAATCGCTGCGCGTCTTCGGCGGTGTGAGTTCCCGGTTTCACGGGGTCCGCTATGAGCGTGTCGTCTTGCCAGATCGGCTCGAAGTCTTTGCGCCAATAGCAACGTAGCGCCCACCGGGGCAAGGGCTCGCCGGGATACCATTTTCCTTGGCCAAAGTGAACGAGAGCGCCGCTGGAAAAGCGATGCTTCAATCGCCACAACAAATCGCCGGCTAGCTTGCGTTTCGTTTCGCCAAGGGCTTCGGTTTTCCATTCGGCCGCTTCCATATCGTCGACGGACACGAATGTTGGTTCGCCACCCATGGTGAGCCGCACGTCGCCTGCCTGCAGATGCTCGTCGATTTGTTGGCCAAGGCTGTTAATCGCCTGCCATTGGTCGTCGGTGTACGGTTTGGTGACGCGAGGGTCTTCGTGAATCCGCGTGAGAGTCATGTCGAACTTGAAATCGGCGGGGGGTTCGGACGTGGTGCCCGTAATCGCCGCGGCGGAAATCGGTTCTGGCGTACAGGCGAGCGGAATATGCCCTTCGCCCGTGAACAATCCAGAGGTGGGGTCCAAACCGACCCAGCCCGCCCCTGGCAGGAAAACCTCGGCCCAGGCATGGAGATCGGTGAAATCGACGCTTGTCCCGGCGGGGCCTTCGAGCGGTTTTTCATCCGGCTTGAGTTGAATCAAATAACCGGATGTAAACCGCGCGGCGAGGCCCATGTGCCTCAGCAAATTCACCAAGAGCCACGACGTATCGCGGCACGAACCGCTCCGCTTGGTCAGCGTTTCGTCGCAGGTCTGAACACCCGGCTCCATGCGAATCAAGTAGCTGATGTGCTCGCTCAGCTTTTGATTCAGCTCGACGAGAAAATCAATAGTCCGGCGACGAGTGCGATCAATCGATCGTACATAGGTGGCCAGCAACGAGTTATCGAGCGCTGGCGACACATGTAGAAACGGCATTAAATCGTGGAGCAGCGTCGGATGGTAGGCGAACGGATACTCCTCGGCATCAGGCTCCAGGAAAAAGTTGAACGGATTGATGACCGTCATCTCGGCGGTCAGATCGACTTCAAACACCAAGTGCTTCGAGCGTTCGGGGAAGACGAACCGACCGACATAGTTGCCGTAGGGATCCTGCTGCCAATTGACGTAGTGCTCGGCTGGCTCGACGCGCAAGGAGTAGCTCAGCACGGGGGTGCGAGTATGAGGCGCGGGGCGCAGGCGGACCATGTGAGGACCGAACTCAGAGGGATCATCGTACCGATATTCGGTACGGTGATGCAAAGCAACACGGATAGACATGGCGGGACCCTAGGCAAGGGCTAACTAAGGGCGTAGGTAACTTTGGTGATCAACTGGGTTCATTCCACGGCATTCGGCGATTACAGACCCATTGCTGGGAATATCCCTGGGGATTCTCCCAAACGCCCCGCCTGGGGATGTGGTTCTCGCCGCTGCCGCTAGTCTATCCTGCCTGGGGAAAGGATGCGCGCCAATCGGATTCGTCCCCAGTATACCCAAATTCCCGACAAGTGCAGCCCAATCTGCTGCCGGTAGCGGGTTTTTCTTGGGGGGAAAATAGAATCAAGTTGGCAGACCGGCAATTTGGCTGCGAAACTGGCTCTGTTTAGCCGCGAGGCGTAGACGAGCGGGCTAAGGACGACGGGCAACTAAGGTCCCGCACAACAGCATGACAAGCAACAACGAACTCGGCTCCGGAACGGCTGTTACGGCGCTGAGAGAACCAAAGCCGTAGTTGCCTTGCCAGTCGGACAGGTCCGCGGAACTGAACGGCGTGGGAGATTCACCGACCGATTGCATACCAGCCATTGAAGCGAGCCATGATTATTCTCCTTGCTCTGAGATTGTAAATGAAAACGATCCACAGACGATCCTTCTCGCGGCTTCTTCGCTTGCCTTTTTGAGACGATTGCCCGCATCTGGAGAGCGAATGACATTCATGCGGTACTTTCCGTCAGGTAGTTTGCCCAGAGGAATTATCGCGATGTACCGTTCAGTTACCTCTTCTTCATGCGGAACAAACCGATAGTAGATATTAATATTTTTTCCTTGACGCTCAACTTTGTGCAGGTGAACGTAGGGCTGTGTTTCGTGGGCAAAGAACACCACCGAAACTTCGCTTCCTGGGGGAAAAGTATCTCGCGGTTTCTTCTTATTGACCAAAACCTCGTGTGCCCCCCGAAGCGCGTCCAAGCCCGTGCCCAAGACAGCAAAGGCGGGTTTTGCATCTTTGTCCTTCTGCGTAAATCCGATCGCTTCTCGAATCTCGTAGACCAGCGGTTGTTGCGTGTTCAATTCGCTAAACTTCTTAGTCCCCGGCATGCTATTCGCCCAGATTTGATCCAAAGGTATTTCAACCGAGTCTTCGGCGTAGCTGGTAGAACAGCAAAGAACGAGCACCCACAGAGCAAAAAATCGAACGACCATAGAGCCTCCTATTTCCTAATCGCAAAGTGATTGCCGCGCCCGCTATTTTCCCGGTAGCGGCTGTGGATGGCAAGTTAATTTCTCAGATTCGAGGTGCTCGCATAATGCACGCAACTTGCATTGTCAAATTAGTGAAGCAAGCAGGTGCTGCGAAGGAAACCAGTCGGCGCGTTTGCTGAGCAGTTGAGAAGATAAGTCCGAGGTCACGGACCTCAGCCACAGTCTGCATGGGCGCACATGGTGGGTGATTCTGTGCGTAAAACTCCGGGAGCTTACGCAACCCGGCTCGCCGGCGAACAGCGCCGTGTTGCTTCGGTCACTCAGGCGAGAATTCCGCGCACGACGTGGGCTTCTTCGACGCCCGTTAGCCGCACATCGAGGCCGCGGTAGCGGTAGGTGAAGCGCTGGTGGTCAATCCCCAAGCAGTGGAGAATCGTCGCGTGGAGATCGCGGAGGTGGACCGGGTTTTCGACGATGTTGTAGCAAAAGTCGTCGGTCCGCCCGTATTCCATGCCGGGCCGAATGCCGGCACCCGCGAGCCAGACGGTAAAGCAGCGGCCATGGTGATCGCGCCCCATCGCGGGATCGCCAAACACGCCCTGGCTAAAGACGGTTCGGCCGAACTCTGTGGCGAAGATCACCAGCGTGTCGTCGAGCAAGCCGCGTTGACGCAAATCGTTCATCAGTGCCGCCGTGGGTTGATCAACATCGCGGCACTGGTTGGGGAGTTGTCGTTCGAGGGCGATGTGCTGATCCCAACCGCGATGGTAAAGCTGCACGAAGCGCACGCCGCGCTCGATCAGCCGGCGTCCCAAGAGGCAATTGGCCGCGTAGCTACCTGGTTTTTGTACTTCCGGGCCGTAGGAGGCGAGCGTCGTGGCTGATTCGCCACTGAGGTCGGTGAGCTCCGGCACGGAAGTCTGCATGCGGAAGGCCATCTCATAGGCATGAATCCGCGCCAAGGTTTCGGGGTCGCCGATCTCGGCAGCACGGAGTTGGTTAAGCTCATCCAAATCGTCGAGCAGCGCGCGGCGCTGGGGGCGGGTAGTGCCTGGTGGATTATCGAGATAGAGGACAGGCTCGGTGCCGGAGCGAAGCCCGACGCCTTGGTGCGACGACGGCAAAAAGCCGTTGCCCCACAGGCGCGAAAAGATGGGCTGGCCTGGATTTTTGCCGGAACCTTGTGAAACCATGGCGATGAACGTCGGCAGATTATCGTTCTCGCTGCCGAGTCCATAGCTGACCCAAGAACCCATGCTGGCGTAGCCGGGCTGCTGGTTGCCGGTATTCATGCACGTCATGGCCGGATCGTGGTTGATCGCCTCGGTGTACATCGATTTGACGAGGCAAATGTCATCGGCGATGGTCTGCATGTGGGGTAACAAGTCGCTGATCCAAGTCTGCTGCTCGCCGCAGAGCCGGCCAGTACGGATCGGCGCGACGACCGGATAACTCGTCTGGCCGGAGGTCATGCCGGTGAGGCGCTGGTTCCCCTTAATCGATGAGGGGATTTCCTGGCCGTGAAACTTGGTGAGTGTCGGCTTGTAGTCGAACAGGTCAACGTGAGAGAAGCCTTCCGCCTGAAAGAGACAAAGCACCCGTTTGGCCTTCGGTAAAAAGTGAGGCAGTTCGCTAAGACCTCGGTCGGACGATGCCGCCTGAGCAACTTGTGGCAATTGCCCCGCCAACAGTCCGCCGAGCGCAATCTGGCCGACACCGCAACTTGCGGTGGTGAGGAAGGTGCGGCGGGTGGTTTGGTGCTGGAAGTCGTGCAGGGGAGGCATGGCAACACCATCCGTTAATTGCGTGTTACGGTTTCACTTAAATTTAGCAGTAGCGTCGCCACTTGCGACCAAGCCGCGTGCTCGGCAAGTGGAATTGTTTCATCGCGGGGGGACTCACCGAGCGCTAGAAATTCGCGCGCGGCAGATTCGTCCGCCGCGTAACGGGCTCGTTCACGCCCGAGCGCTCGCGCGAGAACTACGAATTCCTGCTCGGATGGTGGCCGGGAGACGCACTCCTGAAACGCCCAGCGAAGCCGGTCGGCATCCTGATCGGTCTGCGCCACGACCCGCTGGGCAAAGGCCCGCGCTGCCTCGACGAATTGGACGTCGTTTAAGAGCACCAGCGCTTGCAGCGGCGTGGTGGTCGACGGGCGCGCGACGACGCAAGTTTCGCGGTTGGGGGCATCAAAAGCGACCATGTTCGGCGGCGGCACGGTCCGTTTCCAATAGGTATAGAGCGATCGACGGTAGAGTTTTTCGCCATGATCTTGCACAAAGGTTTGCGCCGTTGCGGGCGTGCTGCCGTAGTGGCTGATTTCGCGCCACAAATCCCCTGGGGTGTAGGGATTGACGCTCGGCCCGCCCTGCCAATCGACCAAGAGACCGCTCACCTGCAGCGCTGCATCGCGGATGAATTCCGCCGGCAGGCGAAATCGCGGACCGCGGGCGAGCAGCCGATTGGCCGGATCGCGCTCGGCGAGCGCGACATCCGCCACCGACGATTGTCGGTAAGTGGCCGAGGTCACAATCTTGCGGACCAACGCTTTCGTGTCCCAACCACTGTCAATGAAATCAACGGCGAGCCAATCCAGTAGTTCCGGGTGGCTGGGCCATTCGCCTTGAGCACCGAAGTCGGCCGTCGTTAGAACGATTCCCGTGCCGAAGAAGAGTTGCCAGAAGCGGTTGACGGCTACCCGCGCGGTGAGTGGGTTATCGCGCATGACAATCCATTTCGCCAATCCAAGCCGATTCGCCGGGGCATCGGCGGGGAGCTTCGGCAGCACGGTCGGTGTGCCTGGGCTGACTTTTTCTCCCGGCTGGGCATAATCCCCGCGCGTAAGCAGGAACGTGTCGCGCGGCTTCTCGGCCTGATCCATAACCATCGTGGGGAACTTCTCGGTGAGCGCCTCGAGCCGCTGCTCGAAATTCTCCAGGGAAACGCGGAGTGGCCGCGTTGCCGATGCGTGGGCGGAATAATAGGCCCGCAACTCGCCCCGTTGATCTGCGGTCCGATCACGGGTCGGAGTCTGAAGAATGGTGATGATGGACTCAGGCAGTGGGCTGCCATCGTCACGGCCCGTGACCGCGAAAATTTCAAAGCGAGCCGCCACCAGCTTGCGGCCGTGGCCAAAATTCACATGAGCAGCCACGAAAGGCGTCGCCGTCGAGGAGAGCGGTTCCGCAAATGTCATGGTAATGTGGACCGGCCCGTCATGTGTTAGGTCGGGCGACCAACCGTTCTCGTTCCGTGTATCCAACACATTCTCGGGTCGATAGTTGGGATCCCAGCAGTTGGCGGTGGCGTGATCGAGGCGCGCGAGACGATTGAGATTCGCTTGATCGCCAGGCACGGCTTCAGCGCTGGCGGAAAACGATGTGAGCACGAAGCTCCCCTTTTCAGGCCGTGATGGTTTTTCGCTTCCTGTTGGCTTGTCGCTCACCGAGCCATAGCCCCAACCACCGCCCGGCGCGGACGGCACCGGATGAAACACAATCCGCAACCCGGTGACTGGCTGACTCAGTTTTGGCAAGCGTAGCGAAACGTCGTAGGCCAACAATTCCGCCGGATGCGAAATCCGCACGAAGCGGGCCTCGTCGATATCGAAACCCGCCCCGGCATTCGGCGTGCTGACGTTGAGCAATTCCGTGCCGTGTAGCTGGAAATCCTTGCCGCGCAGATTAAGTTCACGCCGCTGGTCGGCTTCCCAAGAAGCCACGTCAGCGTCAGTGGGGTGGGCCAATTGCTCACGGAGGGCGGCGATCTTTTCGCGCACGGCGGCGAGGTCGGCCGCCAGCAACACTGTTTTGGCCTCGAACATAGGCCGAGCGTTCTTGCCACTGTTGCCATCGAGACCCTGATCGCTCAGCGTGTTGAAGTACGCGAACAACTGGTAGTAATCGTGCTGGGTGAGCGGGTCGTACTTGTGGTCGTGGCATTGGGCGCAACCAAGCGTTAGGCCGAGCACCGCCTCACCTAATGTCTTCACTCGATCGACGTTATAATTTGTGAGATTCTCTTCCGGGATCGTGCCCCCTTCGTGGGTCACCATGTTGTTGCGCTGAAAGCCGGTGGCGATGAGTTGCGCAGCGGTGGGCCGTGGCAACAGATCGCCGGCGAGTTGTTCGACGAGGAATTGGTCGTAGGGCAAATTGCGGTTGAAGGCGTCGATCACCCAATCACGCCAAAGCCAGAGGTGGCGTCCACCGTCGATGGAATAGCCATTGGTGTCGGCATAGCGGGCGGCGTCGAGCCAGTCGAGCGTCATGCGTTCCCCAAAGTGCGGACTCTCCAGTAGGCGGTCCACCAATTGTTCGTAGGCGTGTTCGTCCTGATCCGCGACAAAGGCTTCAACCTCTGCGGCACTGGGGGGCAGGCCGGTGAGATCGAGCGACAAGCGTCGGATCAACGTGCGTCGATCCGCGGCAGGCGACGGTTTGAGATTTTCGGCGTCGAGCCGCGCGAGAACAAACCAATCGATTTCGTTCTGAGGCCAGGATTCGACAGCGACATTGGGAAGTGCCGCCTTGGCCGGGGGAATGAACGACCAATGCTGCGCATATTTCGCACCCTTTTCGATCCAACGTCGAAGAATGTCTTTTTGTTCGTCGCTCAGCACGAGATGCGAATCGGGCGGCGGCATTTGCTCCGTTTCGTCAGTGCTTGTGATGCGCCGCCAGACTTCGCTGCCGGCTAAATCACCTGGCGCGATCGCCACAATGCCGTCACGATCATCATACGCCGATTCGGCGACATCCAAGCGGAGATCGGCTTGCCGACTCGCTTCATTAAAACCGTGGCAGCGGAAGCACTTGTCCGAAAGAATCGGCCGGACATCGCGGTCGTAGTGGAGTTCGGCAGGCTGGGCAATCACGAGGCCGATGCCATTGGTCCACGCCAAGAGTGTGAGAATGAGCCTACACGCTGCCATGGTCGTCTGTTCTTGAGAAGAGTTAACGATGCCGCCAACCAGGGCAATGATACTCTGGCGAGACCGCAAATGCCACGGCTGACAATCGGGAGCCCCAAGAGAACCCCTTAATTCTTGACGATATTGGCGTGAGCCTAGGTGCCGTGCCGTTCAGAATCGTGCTTTTGTCGTGTACCTTGTTCGGAAAAAACCGACCGTGCCATGAATTCCCAATCGACCTCCAGCGTACCGTCAGTTCATTCGTCGTTTGACGCCAACGTGAAGGCGCGACACTCAATCATTGCGAATGCGAACACACTGTGTGAAATCTTTTGTGGGTCTTTTTGGTTGATTGACCTAATTCAGGGTTCCTCCCCACGTTCCCCGCGTATCTGAGTGAGAAACTCCGGGAGCTTACGCAAGCCGGCTCGCGTACGCCAATAATTTTCTTGCTAGCTTGGCGGCCCATTCGCCTCAAATACGGTTTATGCATGTTGCGTGCATGTTGGCCGTTAAGGCTCTCTCCGCGCCTTGAGTTACGCAAAGCATTACCACGTATGGTGTTAACGATGCCTCACAGCATAACAACCAATCGACCTATGGAAACCCAATCGTGGTTTAACGCTCGCTTGCTCAAATCTCTTCGTAAGGAGTTGGGTTGGACCCAAGAAGATTTGGCCGAGCGCTGTCCCTTGAGCACTCGCGTGATTGCCAAAGCCGAGGCCAACCGACGAGTCTCGGCACAGACCGTCGAAATCTTGGTACGAACGCTGCAAGCCGCTGGCAAAGCGGTTTCTTTCGGCGACTTCACCTGCGATTCGCTGAGCCTCGCGCGCAAGTTGTTACGAAACTATGCCGCCCATGGTGCCGAGTTTGTCGAGCGCTCACGAGAATTGATCGCGCCCGACGTCGTCGCATACATGGATGGTGATCCCATCACAAATCCCCTGGCGGGAACTTATCGTGGTGTCGATGAGTTCGACGCGCAGATGCGTAAATTTTTTGCCGTCTTTGTTCGGGACGGCGGCACGCTCGGCGATCCGTCGCAGATTAAGCTGGTCGAGCACGAGGTTTTCGCTTGGGGACACGAATACCTCCGCGTCCCCGAAGCGCCACCTCAACTGCCGAGCTTTGTGTTGTTAAAGATGCACTTTGAAAATGGGTTGCTCGTCCGCTTTGAAGATTACTATGAAGCCTCGGGCATGATGGCCCGCATTGAAAGTTGGGCCAAACTTTATCCCCATGCCGATTGGGTGAAGCATTTTGATCTGAAAGTGCTTACGAATGGGCAACACTGGCTGCCCGCAACAAATGGCGACAACAAATACAAGCCGGGGCTTCCCAATATTTTCAACCCGTAGGCGTGTTCATCCGAGAAACCGCGCCATTCATGATCGTGCTTTCCTCGGGAATTTTATCCGGCACGAAGCGGCCGTGCAGCGAGTCCCAATCGAGTTCCAGCGTGCCATCGGTCGACTCGTGTTGTTTGGCCCAATTCATCAACAAATCCAAGCAGGCGTGGTCGATGTAATCAAGATGCTTGAAATCGACTTGCAAGTCGGTTCCGTCGGGAACTTTTTCCAAGACGGCGGCCAGCTTGGGCAAACGAATGAATGTTGCCGAGCCGTAGAGTTTTAGGATGGCCTTATCGTGACGGTTTTTCGGGAGTTGCAACTTGACCTTCAAGTGCGTGAAGGTGTACAGCAACTTGAGCGCTGACAAACCGATGCCCACGAGCACGCCCGTGAGCAAATCGGTAAACACAATCGTGGCGACGGTCACCGCGTAGATTGCCACTTCGCCCCAACCGTATTTGCGGAGCTCAACGAGCGCTTTGACGTTGACCAGTTTGTAACCCGTGTAAACAAGCATGGCCGCCAGACTGGACGTGGGAATCAGCCGCAAGAGAAAACCGAGCAAACAAACAAACACCAAGAGCCACGCCCCGTGCATGATCGCCGACAGGCGTGTCTGGCCTCCCGCTTGGATGTTCGCGGAGCTGCGGACGATGACCCCCGTCATCGGCAGCGCGCCCATCAGCCCGCACACGGTATTGCCCAGACCTTGCGCGAACAGTTCGCGATCGTAGGCCGTGCGTTGGTCAGGTTTCATTTTGTCGACCGCAGTGCAGCACAACAGCGTCTCGGCACTCGCCACGGCAGCAAGCAGCAATGCCAGCTTCAACAAATCAACCCATGGCGCGTTGCTCATCACTTCCAGCGAAGGCCAGCGAATGTCGCTCGCCAAGTTGTCGGGAACCTCGACATACATGACCGGGACCACCAAGATCGTCGCCAGGATCGTGGCGGTGCCCACGGCCACCAAGGGCGCGGGCAGCACTTTGAGCGATTTGGGGGCGAAGCCTTGCCAGAGCAGAATGACTAAAATCGTGAAGGCCCCGATCATGGCGGCGTAGTTGGGATTCTTGAGATTTCCCAGCAAGTTTTCGAGCGACAGCACAAATTCATCCTGCGCCGCAATCGCTACGCTGAGATTCTGTCCTTCGAGTGCGCTCAGCGCGTCACGTCCCTTGGCAAGGGCCTCGTCCGCTGCGGTGATGATGTTCTGCGCGCGATCCGTCTCCGGTGCTTTTTGCTCGAATTCAATCAGCTTGGCTTCCAGCAGCGTGAACTGGTCGACCAGTTCTTTTTCTTGTGGTATCAGCGACTGCACATCGGCGGCAACATCCGCCGAAATTTCGCCGGGAGCCTCGCTACCGTCGTGCGGCAGATGCTCGGCGAGTTGCTCTTGAATGTTGACCTGTTGCCGATGCAACTCGCCGACGCCACGGAGCATCTCGGTATGGACCTCGCGAACATCTCTCGGCAACGGACGGGGAACCTGGGCGCTTTTCCAAATCGCGGCGGGAATCGTGGCAAGATTATGAGCGCCGCTGCCGCTAGGCTTGTCGTCGACCATGACATGAAATTGACTTGCCAGAATCAAAAAACCAATCCCCGCGAGCATGCCTTGAATCACGGCCGGCGACACAGCGCGGAACCACTGTCCCAACCGCATGACCCCAGCGATCATCTGCATGATCCCCGCCAACAAGACGACGAGGCCCAGCATTTCTAGGCCTTGCTGCTGGATGATGTCGTAGACAATCACCGTGAGTCCCGCCGCGGGCCCACTCACCTGCAAGGGGCAACCAGCGAGGCTGCCAACCAGCAAACCACCCACGATGCCGGTAATCAAGCCGGCTGCTACGGGCGCGCCCGAGGCGATGGCAATACCCATGCACAACGGCAGTGCCACCAAAAAAACGACAATCGAGGCGAGCAAGTCGCTTTTGAATGTTGATTTCTTTGGAGTGCTCGGGGAAGGACTGATTGGATTCATGGCAGGAAGAAGGGGCTAGGAGGTAGGGGCTGGAAACGGAAGATTACGCGGCCACTTCGTCGGCGTAATCATCTCTCTCGAAATTGGCACGCTTAGTTGGCAGGATATTAGCTTCTTCATTTGCGGTTGCTGATTTGTCTTTAAGCAAACCGATCACGCCCAGTATCAAATAAAACGCACTGATCACGAGGAAAGCACTCAGCGTCGTTTCCGTCCTGGTGAGCGCGTCAATACCATAGCCAATTATTCCCAGCACAAAACATCCTCCCGCAGCACCGAAGCTGAGCTTCGCTTCCGTGGAGAGCGCGGACAACCCTACAATGTTTGTCGCCTGTTTCTTAATAGGTTTCATGATCTTGCTCCTTCTTCTAATTTCCGAAATAAATTCAAGGGTGATGCATCAGATCGCCGGTAGCTGTAATTCCATGCCACCCGGCTCGGTCACCACTTCTTCAATTGTCAAGAACTGACCTTCTTGTGGCTCGTAAGCAAAAACTTCACCCGATTCGAATTTGTAAACCCAGCCGTGGATTTTGACATCGCCCCGCATCATGGCGGCTGCCACCGAGGGATGCGTCCTCAAGTTTTCTAACTGGACTAAAACATTCTCTTCGACGGTGGCAGTCAGCAAAGCCTTCTCGTCGCTGATATGTGCATAATTCTCCTTGAGGATTCGCGCGGTTGCTTCGGCATGGTTGAGCCAATCTTTCACCGCGGGCAGCTCCTCAATCGCTTCAGGGTGCAAAATACCAGCCATGGCTCCGCAATGCGAATGGCCGCAGATAATAATGTCCTTCACCTTCAGCACGCTCACCGCGTATTCGATCGTGGCGGCCTCGCCCCCGCGCACGGCCCCATAAGGGGGCACGATGTTCCCCGCGTTCCGCATGATGAACAACTCGCCGGGATCGGTCTGGGTGAGCAAATTCGGATTGATCCGGGAATCGCTGCAAGTGATAAACAACGCGATCGGCTGTTGACCCTTACTCAGCCGCTCAAACAGGCGCTTCTGATGCGCGAACGTGTTTTGCTGGAATTGATGAATTCCCTTGACCAACTTCTGCATAATTGAACTCCCTAACTTCTGGGAAGTGTAGGCTTTGAAAGTAGTGGGACCGACACAGCGATCCGCCAGCGGTGGGAGATGACAAATTTGGCGACTTGTTGTCAGACAAAAACTGAGTTGACAAGCACCTGAAGATTGAAGCTAAGCCGCGAAGCATTGAACTTCCCCCCTCGGGAAACGTGCGCAACAGCGCAGCGATTAAGCACTAACAGCGCAGAGGTGCGAGAAGTTCGTGAGAAAGAGTATGGCCAACCAGCGGAGCTGCTATTTGCTGCTTAAGTGGCGAATGAGCGAGCCCCGCGGGAACGAAATCCACGGTAGTCCAATGCAGGCGAACCCGTACCAGCCGATGCTCGATGCCGACGATGGATTGGGGACAAGCCTCTTTGGACTCGCTGGGGGTGGTACTCGTCTCGGCAGTTTCGGCAGACATCAGAGGGCCGGTTGTGAGCAACAGCGCAAGTAAGCACAGATTGCCAAGGGCAATCCGCAAACAAGCTAGCATGCGACGCTGGGAAGTACGGTTGACCATGAACACGAAAGTCCGCTTAGTTCCGAAGGTTTGTTGAACTTCATCCAGACAGCCCAACCGTCATAGTATCGGTAATAGAATTCCCAGCGTCCAGGGAGAATGTCGTTTTCTTTGCAACTAAAGTATTGCTTTGACAGCACTTGCGGCTTGAATGAGCACGCGATTTTGACCCAAATTTTGTCCAGCAGACCTCTATACTTTCGGAGCAATCCGCTACCGCTCAGGGCTTCACGGTGTTCGCTACGCCGCGAGGGCGGGGAGGGTTCATCAAGGTTGCGAAAAAACTTCCGAGCCGCTCTTCTCGGGGAACTCTTTGCCCCGAAAATTGGCACTGCTTGCACTCCTTGCCGAGTGAGTGCCTATAATAATGTCCGGAAACAGATTTTCGAGAGGCTGCCTTGTCCACACTCAGCGCACCACTCATTCAGCGATCAATCGTCGAGCCCTCGTCGAAGCGATACGAGTCGGCCCCGCCCTGGTTGTTGTCGATGGTCATCCACATGGCGCTCGTCATCGCACTGGGGATGATTCAAATCGGCATGACCCCCGGCAACAATCTCAAGTTGCTATTCTTGCCGGCGGAAAGTTTGAGTGCCACGGAGGCCGACACGTCGGGCCTTGCTGACCTCGACGTTCCCCTGTCCGCTTATCCCGCATCCTTCTCCACGGTCGATGATGTTGCCGCTCCTTTGGCCGCGAGCGAAATGCTCACCAGCCTCGACGGCGATTGGAATAATCTCATCTCAAGCGATAGCGGCGCGCCTTCGCTGATCCCCGGACTTGGCGAGGGGACACTGGGCGAAGGTGTTGGCGGCACGGGAAGAACGAGCCTCGTTGGCCTGGCGGGCGAAGGGGGTAAGTTTGTCTATGTGTTCGACCGTTCCGAAAGCATGAACTCCATCTTCACGCTCTATTCACAGCAACGCGTCTTGAGCACGATCACACCATTGCTCTCCGCCAAAATGGAGATGGCTCGCAGCCTGGGTGCGCTCTCCAAGGCGAGTGAATTTCAGATCGTGTTTTACAATGACACCGTCGAAATTTTTGGTGCGGGCCACTACGACCAAAAACTCTTTCGGGCGACCAATGACAACAAACAGATGGCCCGAGAATACATCGAAAACACGCCCGGCGAGGGCTTTACGAATCATCTACTCGCGCTCGATGCCGCGATGGCACTCGAACCCGATGTGATCTTCCTTCTCACCGACGGCGAAGCCAAGGACGATTTGCATCCCAACATGGTTCGCAAAATTGCCAAGTTCTGCCAACGGCGGAACATCGTGATCAACGTGGTCCACTTCTGCAATTCGCCGCGCGGGAATTGCACGCTTGTGCCCCTGGCCGAAAAAACCGGTGGCCAACACGTCTTTATCAGTCTCGAAAGCCTGGCCGCAGCGCTGGTTGATCCCGTGGCGTTGTAAGAATCGAGAAGCGCGCCCTTTCAGGGCTATCTTTTGTTGGGTCTTTCTTTTCCCAGGACTTCGTCCTGGGCTTTCATAGCGCGGCCGTACCGGCCTGAATTTTTAAGACCTGCATACACGCCTGAATTCGTGGGCTTATAATTTTCGCATTATCAAATATTCTGCTCCACGTGCAGTGCTTCACTTGCTTAGCGTAACGCACTATATTGTCCGACGATTCAGCCCCGCAGGGGCGCGCTATGATAGCTCAGGGCAAGGTGATGTGAGCACCGCGAGCATCAGCGCAGCCCTGAGTATCATAATCCATAGACCATCTCTAGCCCTGAAAGGGCGCGCTTGATCTCAGGACTTGCAATCATGCCACAATCTTTATCAAACATCTTGCTGCACGTTGTTTTTAGCACCAAACACCGTCAACCATGGATCGATGTGGAAATTGAAGCTGAACTTGCCCCCTACGTTGCCACGTTCTGCAAGACGTTGAATTGCCCTTCCCACGCCATCGGTTGCGCGGACGATCATATCCACATTGGCTGTACACTCTCGCGTACCATCACTGTGAGCAAGTTGGTTCAAGAATTGAAACAAGACTCATCGAAATGGCTGAAAACAAAGGGAGAAAAATACGCTGATTTCGCCTGGCAAAACGGCTACGGCGCGTTCTCCATCGGCCAATCGCAACTGGACGACCTGCGCGGTTATATTGCGAACCAACGGCGTCAGCACCACGCCATTTCCTTCCAAGAAGAATTTCGACTGATCTGCGAGAAATATGGCGTGTCGCTTGATGAACGATTCGCCTGGGACTAGCGCGCAAAAAAACCGCGGCGAAGCGGCCATCAAATGACCTCTTCGCCGCGGATGTCAATTTCAAATTCTCGTCTTAACCACTTCTTTGCTTAGCCGTTGCTGGGCGCGAATTGGGCGGTGCCTTGCGACACTTTCTTCAAACCCAATGCGAGCATGATCCACGCCCAGCCGTTGAAGATCAAGTCGATGCCGATGAACAAACCAATGACCCACAGACTCGATGCCGGCCATTGCTTGTAAATCATCAAGCCCAAGATGAAGGTGACCACGCCATTGAGCATGACCCAACCCGAGCCGGCGAAGCGCTCGGCGACAGCGAACACGATACGGAAGACGCCCGTCACCATCAAGAAGATGGCGATCAGCAGAGTGAGTTGTACTGCGGCTGTTTCGGGCTGATCGATGACCATAAAGCCCACGAGGGTGTACATGACGCCGATCAACAAGTGGAGCAACATGCCGCTCCAGCGGCCGACCCAAAACGAGTTGATAATTTCGCCGATACCACCCGCCAGCAAGAAGAAACCAAACAGCCATGTTGCGGCCACCGTGATCGTAGCAATGCAGGCCCAACTAATGGAAATGGTGCCCAGGACGACCATGCCGATTCCCAAGGCCAAGAACCAGGGCCAATACTTTTGCAGTCTTTCGACTTCGTGGGCGACAATGTCAACAAAGGGAGTAGGAACGCCGGTGTTCATGGTGCGACTCGACTTTCGATAAAATGATTTGTTTTTATTCCGTGGCAGGGTGACAATTGAGCCCTACCCGTGCGGAATCTTTGTTTAATTGTAGCTCAAACGAAGCGAAATCTCAGCAGTTTCAACCCCCCGCCGCCGAGGTGCCCGCAAGTCGAGCGAGAATCAGCATTTCCGGCGTACCATGACGGATTGAGAAAGGCGGCATATCTGGCAAAAAGCGTGCATTTGGACGGGGCTTCATTTACCTTTGGCATTGTGGCTAAAGCCCCGCAGGGGCGTAATAAGAAAGCCCAGCGGCTGTGTTGTTTGTCAATGATTTTTTAGCAGGCATGGAGGTCTCTCCAGGGAGTATTGTTCCTGATCATGGTGTTAAGAATCACCAA
>JAWXAV010000047.1:0-68659 GCA_034439695.1 Bythopirellula sp.
CTGTCACGATGGCATGTTGAGCGTACAAACCGCTGTTTTTACAAGGTGTGGCGCAAATCGCGTGCCATTGTGCGGGAAGTCATCTGGGAAATCCGGGCTGAAGAAACATTAATTACCTCTGCTCCCTCCTGTTCAATGAATTTTGGTTGCGGCCAAAGGCCACGCTGGGTTATTCGTGGTTAAAAAATTCTTGGCGCACTTTGTGTCCTTGGCGGTTCAAATTTCTACCCCACGTCGCTAATATCGAGCGCCTGACCATAGCGCGTAAGCATCTGCTTGCGCAATCGCGCGTGATTCGCGTGTTTGAGCTCGGGATCCTCGCCAACGAGGAGCTGCGCTTCGCGGCGGGCTTCTTCGAGAAGCTCGCGATCACGTTGTAAATCCGCCACGCGAAACGGCGGCACACCATGTTGCTGCGTGCCGAACAAATCGCCCGGACCACGCATTTGAAAATCAAGTTCCGCCAGCGCAAACCCATCCGTCGAATTGGCAAACGCCGTCAAACGTTCGCGGCCTTGCTCGCTCAGTTCCTCACTCACTAACACGCCACAAAAGCCGGCGTGAGAACCACGACCAACACGACCGCGAAGTTGATGCAATTGTGCGAGACCAAACCGCTCCGCTCCTACCACCGTGATGACCGACGCATTCGGCACGTCGACCCCCACTTCGATGACCGACGTGCTCACGAGCACCTGCGTCTCGCCGCCGCGAAAGCGGTCCATTGCTTCCTGTTTCTCGGCTGGGGACATCCGCCCGTGCAGCAGCGCCATGCGAAACGCTTCGAGTTCACCATTGGTGAGTTGCTCGAACGCCGCCGCCACGCTGGGGGCGGAAACGGTCGTCGATTCATCCACGAGCGGGGCCACGACGTACGCCTGCCGACCTTCGCGTAAGCGGTCGCGGACAAACTGCCACCAATTCGCTTGTTTGTCCGGCTCGACCAAATACGTGTTGATCGGTTGGCGTCCCGCCGGCATTTCCCCGAGCGTCGAAATTTCCAAATCTCCGAATAATGTCATCGTGAGCGTGCGCGGAATCGGCGTGGCCGTCATCACCAAGTAATGCGGCGACTCGTCATCCTGCCGCAAGGCCGCCCGTTGCCTCACACCGAATTTATGCTGTTCGTCGATCACCACCAGACCCAAATTCTTGAACTGCACCGCGTCCTGAATCACCGCGTGCGTGCCGAGCACCACGTCGATTTCCCCCGCCGCAATTTCCGCAAGCAACCGTTCACGCTCAGCCTTTGTGGTCCCGCCGGCCAGCACGCCGAACCGCACGCGGCTCGCTTCCAGCATCCCCGCCAGCGTGTCGGCATGTTGTCTGGCCAAGATTTCCGTGGGGGCCATCAACACGGCCTGCTTACTATGCGCCACCGCCACCAACATCGCGTAAAGTGCGACCAGCGTTTTCCCACTCCCCACGTCCCCCTGCAACAAACGATTCATCGGCCGGTCGAGTGCCATGTCGGCGGAAACTTCCGTGATGGCTTTTTGTTGACTCGCGGTGAGTTCGAACGGCAACAGCCGCCGTATTCGCGCATCGATCTTCATCGTCGCGGGGAGTGCCGGAGCTTGGAGTGCCCGCTGCTGAGCCCGCCGGGTGGAGAGCGCCAGTTGCAACACAAACAGTTCTTGAAACACAAATCGCCGCCGCGCGCGGTCGAGTTCCAGTTGGTCGACTGGCTGATGAATCCAGCGAATCGCCTCGGTCAGCGGAGCGAGCTGGTAGCGCCGCAAAAGCTCGCTCGGAAAAACTTCTTCAGGCACGTCGGTAAATTCCTCGACCGCGTTCCAAACCATTCGTCGCATGTAATATTGCGACAGACCCTCCGTAAGCGCATACACGGGCAACAACTTCCGACCGGCCAGAGGATTTTCTTCCTCACCGAGCCAAGTCACCTGGGGATGCGACATTTCCCACATCATCCCCCGCATCTTCGGCTTGGCGGTGAGCAACAGTTGTTGCCCCTCTTGGAATTTGCCCCGCATGAAGGCTTGATTAAACCAAGTCGCCCGCAAGTGGCCCGTCGCGTCGCGGACCAGAATCGACACCCGAGTTTTGCCAAAACCCTGACTCGCCACGGCGATTTCTTGCACCGTGCAGCGCACGCTTTGCAGTTGATCTTCTTCGAGATCGGAGATCGTCCGCTCGTCAGACAAGTCCTGATAGTCGCGCGGGAAATTGAAAAGCAGATCGCTCGCCGTGCGCATGCCCATGCGGTGCAAAAGCTCGGCTCGCTCGGCGTTGATCCCCCGCAAGCGCTCCACGGGAGTCAGCAGTCGCTGCTTGACTTCGTCGGGTTTGGCGTCGGCCGCGTGGTCCATATCCGCATTGTAGCGAACCCGCTTCCGGCAGGGAGCTGGCACCGCAGCAAAAAAGTGCGACCCTCGGTCCGCTATCGAACCGAGGGTCGCCCTGAGCTATAAAGTCAAAAACCTGTCAGATTAGTAGGAGAGAATCGCGTCGATGGCCCACGTATCCTCGTCCAAGCCGATGCCGGGAGCCCAGTCCTGGCGGTATTCCGGACGGAACACCAAGTTGTCCAGGAGCTTCACGTTGACGCCCGTGGTGGCTTCGTAGAACGAAACGCCGTCCGCTTTCCACCATTCCACGCGACCACCAAGTCCCAGCCAATCATTCATCCAGTAAAGCAAGTATTGATTGAGACCAATCGTGTCGAACGTGCTCACGCCAGGGTTGTTGGTCCGCAAAGCGTCGCTTTGAGCGATATACTGCAACTTGTCGGTGAGGTCGGCAATCAACACGCAGCTATGCGAGTAGCTGTCGTCGCCGCCACCGTCTCGCCAACCAAAATTACCGTAGGTGTTCAGGTAAGTGAACGTCAACCCTTCGGTAATCGTGTAGGCAAAACCACCGAGGAAGTTGCTGCCGCTATTGAGCGAATCGAAACCACTGTCCCAACCGGCCGTCCAACCACCATACAAAGTGGTGTTTTCCATGCCACTGTAGGTGGTCAGGAAACCGGTATGGGTAAACGGTTCGCTGTTGAACATCGTATAGCTGTGCGAGTGGAAGAAATTGCCCGTCGCGGGGATGACTTCGTAACCAATCGGGGTAAAGAAGTGACCAACCTTGGTGGAGAAATCACCAGCGGCAACTTCCAAGTAAGCCTGCGGAATCGCCCAACCGTAGATACCATGATCGAGCGACGCATCATAGAAACCAAAGTTACGAACGCCGGCACCGGGGTTGCCGAAGGCTTGAGTCTTCTGAGCATCGGTACCGTAGATCACGTCCACGCGGCCACCGATATCAAGACCATTCGAGCCGTCTACGGTGCGTCCCAAGTACAACCATTGTTGCGCGAGGTTGGCTTCATTGGGGATGTCGTCGAACGAAAGCAAGTCGTTGCGTGCTTGCGACAACGGAATGTTGTTGTCGTAATAAGCAACATTCGACCAACCGCCGATTTCCCATGGCGATTCGCAGCCTACAAGCCCGGCGAGGGTAAAGTTCTCGAGACAACCACCGCCGATGCCACTTAACAAGCCGGCACCGCCAACGGCGCTGCCGCAATCGCAAGGATCGCCGCAACCGCAACCAGGATCACAGGAATCATCGCAAGCGACGGTCCGTAGACTATAGTCGTTTGTCCAAGTCATCTCATTGTTCTCTGCGAATGCTTGGGAACCATTCAGCAGCGCGGCGAAGCCGACGACCCATTTAGTGATTTTCACAACCAAACTCCTTTTGATTGACCAGATATCGGGCCTGCCCCCCTGGGTAAGGCCCGCACTATGCGCTTTCAAAAAGCAAGTTTCCCTCACCTCTTCGCGAGGGATGGATTCTGCCAGCAAGACAACGGCTGCGACAAACCAGCGGGATTGGCTTGGGCTCATCCGCCTAAAATGAGAACGAAGCGGTCTGCTTATAGGGTACTATCGACCCGACCGCGCAGTTGATACAACCGGCTTAAGATGCCAACAGAAAGTTAGCCGCCGTTGGTATAGAAATTTGTGAGACTTTGACGATTGCGCTCCCTCTATCGCCACAGAGACTGCTATCACTCCAGGCTCTTGCCCGTAAAAACGAAAAAATCGGTTACGGCATCGAGGAAACTCACAGATATTTCTGATAAGCCGCGACCGCCAATTCATCCACTCGGTCGTTTTCGGCGTGCCCACTATGCCCCGCCACGCGGGTGTAAGCCACCTGATGGCGGGCCAATTGCTCGTCGAGTTGCCGCCAGAGATCCTCGTTTTTCACGGGGACTAACTTGGTCCCCTCCTTGCGCCGCCAGCCGTTGGCCTTCCACTTCGGCAGCCATTCGCTCATGCCCTTCCCCACATAAACGCTGTCGGTGAACAGCTCAACCGAGGCGGATTGCTTGAGCGCCGACAAGCCTTCGACAACCGCGGTCAGTTCCATGCGATTGTTGGTCGTCTCGCGTTCACCACCGGATCGCTCCATCTGCTTACCCGTGGCCGGATGGCGCAGTATAAAGGCCCAACCTCCCGGCCCAGGATTGCCGCTACAACCACCGTCGGTAAACAGATGCACTTGGGAAGATTTAGCCATGCGACTTTCAACGAGCAGGTTGTGAGATCATTTTGTGGCCGGCGCGGCGAGACCATCGAGCCGAGGTTTGGCGAGCTGCTTCAAATCCTCGGCCAACTCAGACGCGGAGCGCGGCACATCGGTTATCTCCCAGGGCAACACAACGGTAAACTCGCTCCCTTTGCCCAGTTCGCTCTCGACGGTGATCTCGCCCCCCAACAGTCGACACAACTCGCGGACGATCGACAACCCCAAACCGGTACCCGAATACTCTCGCGTCATCGCCGTACCACCGGACAGCACATTCGACCCTTGGCGAAACTTTTCAAAGATCACCCCCTGCTCATCCTCACTAATTCCCACGCCGGTATCAGCGATGCTGAGTCTGAGATCACCTCGACGGTCTCGTTGCACCTTGACCGTAATCCGTCCCCCATCAGGAGTGAACTTGATCGCGTTAGAAAGCAGATTGTTGAGAATCTGCTCCACCTTGCTGCGATCTTGACGAATCAGCGGGAGCGCCGGTTCGATTTCGCATTCGAGGTCAATATTCTTCTTTTCGCTCAATGGCCGAGCCATGTCGCACTGGGCCGACACAACCGAGCTAATGCTGAAATCGCTGAGTCGCACGTCCATTTTGCCGCTCTCGATTTTGGCCAAATCGAGAATGTCGTTGATCATTTCCAAGAGCTGCCGGCCCGAGCGCTGGATGTTGCTCGCGTAGCGGCGTTCCTTGTCTTCCAGTTTTTGCAGCGTTGCCAACAAGTCGCTGAAGCCGATGATGCTGTTGAGCGGCGTGCGCAGTTCGTGGCTCACCGTGGCCAAAAAGTCGCTCTTGATCTGGTTCATTTCAAACAGCCGCATGTTGGCCTGGGCCATTTCATCGACTTTTTGGTCGAGCTCGGTGTTGACTTCCTTAAGCTCATCCTGCTGGCGCAAAAGTTGCCGCAACATCCGGTTGAACGCCGCACCGAGTTCCTCAAATTCATCCCCTGTATGAATGACGGCTCGCTGCTCAATGTCGCCGCTGCGGATGGCGTTACTCACGTCACGCAAATGCCGCAGCGGCTTCACGATGATGTAGCGCACGATGGCGTAGAGCGCGACCATCGATAAGAAAACTGTGACCACCGCCGCCACAATCATCCAGGCAATGTTTCGTTGCTGGGCTGAACGAATCTCTTCGGCATCAGTTTCAACTCGGATTACCGCCAACAAATCGCCTACTTGCAGATCAGGCCAATAAACTGAAACGCCGGGGTTACTGTGGCACAAGATGCAACCCTGCTTGGCAAAGACGGGTTCGTAGTACTGCCAAGTCCATTTCGACTCGCCCTGCTGTTGCTCTTTTTCTTCCTCTGTGAGATTGACCGCCGAAGCGAACTCGGTTTTGGGAACAACGCGCTGCTCCCATTGGGTTTCAATCGCATTGATTTCGTCGTCGCTTCGCAGTGTCTTTCCTAGTTTCGTCCAGCGACCCATCAAATCCCATTCAAATTGCTCTTCGGGTCTTCCAACACGATTTTCGTTTTCTGGTAAGAGCACCTGCCATTTGTAATCGCTACTGCGCAACATGTCGGCGATCTTGCGATCGACGGGTCGCAATTCAACATCGGGGTCAGATTCCTTGAAATGAGCTTCCACCAAAGTCGTATTCGCCAAGGCCGCCCCTGTGAAGCGAGCCTGCTCTTCCACGATCTTGTTCGTCTGTAGGGCATACCACCAGAAGCTCCCCGCGATCAGCGGCAACAGGCAGGCCCCAAACAGCAGCCGGCACTTGCGCTCCAAGCTGGTTTCGCCAATCGCTTTGGTCAGACCGCGATAACTCATTGTGGGAAGAAGCTAGAGGTGAGATGCTAGAAGCTAGGGAGTCAAATTCAACGCTTTATTCTAGGTTAATTGTCGAGCTGGGTCCAAGTGCAACAACGAGCTCTTCTCCTAACCTCTAGCTTCTAGCCACTCGCCACTGCTACAGCATATCCCACGGATCTACGTCCACCGCCAGAAACACCTTCTCGGGAAGTTTTAACTTGGCGGTGACGCGCTGCACTACCTCATGCAGTGGCGGCATGGTCTCCGCTTGCAATTGAATTTGAAACCGATAGTGATCCCGCAGCTTAGCAATCGCTGCCACTGCGGGGCCCATCACGCGGACCCCCGTCAGCGCGGCAGCCGCTGCACGTAACTCGCCTGCCACTTGCTCGGCCACTGCGCGAGCCGTTTCCTCCGCCGGGCCGCGCACCACCAAGCGAATCATCGAACCATAGGGGGGGTAATGAAGCTGCTTACGAACTCCAAGTTCTTCTGTCGCAAACATTTCATAATCGTGCCGCACGGCAGCGCGAATCGCCAAATGATCGGGGCTTAGTGTTTGCACCAACACCCGCCCCCCTTTTTCGCCGCGCCCGGTGCGCCCCGCCACTTGGGCCACCAATTGAAACGTTCGTTCCCCCGCGCGAAAGTCCGGCAAGTGCAACGCCGTGTCGGCGTTAATCACCCCCACCAGCGTCACGTTGGGAAAATCCAAGCCTTTGGCGATCATCTGCGTGCCTAACAGGATATTCACCTTACCATGCCGAAAGGCGTCGAGCACCCTTTCATGGCTGCCACGAGTCTTCATGCTGTCGGTATCCATCCGCTCGCAAACGTAATCGGGAAATCTCGCGTTGACTTCGGCTTCCAACTTCTGCGTGCCGAGCCCACCAAAACGAATCGCCGTCGACTTGCAGTCGGGACAACTCGACGGAGGTGCCAACTGGTAATCGCAGTAATGACAACGTGTGATACTCTCCTGTCGATGAAACGTGAGTGGCAATTCGCAGTGTGGGCACTTCGCCACAAACCCACACGCGGGGCACTGAATGTGCGTGGAAAAGCCTCGGCGGTTGAGCAACAGAATCACTTGCCCTTCATCACGCAGCGCCGCCACCATCGCTTGATGCAGCGGCCGGCTGATTGCCCCACGGCTCATGCGCGTATGGCCCGGATCTCGCAGATCAACTGTGATCACATTCGGTAACGGGCGATTCGACACGCGGCATGGCAAATCGAGCCGCGCAAACTCTCCTATCTCCGTTCGCTGCCAAGCTTCGAGCGACGGCGTGGCACTCCCCAACACGAGCGGAATTCGTTCAGCAATCGCCCGCTGCCAAGCCACGTCGCGGGCATGATAACGGGGCGTACTGTCCTGTTTGAACGACGATTCATGCTCTTCGTCGATCACAATCAAACCCAAATGCGGCGTCGGCGCGAACACCGCACTCCGCGCACCCACCACCACCTGCACTTCACCTCGCGAAATTCGTTGCCATTCGCGGTGCCGCTCCACGTTTGTCTGATGGCTGTGCAGCACCGCCACGGCATCAAACCGCGCGCGAAACCGCCGCACGGTTTGCGGTGTTAAACTGATCTCCGGTACAAGCACAATTGCCTGGCGGCCAAAGCCCACCACGGTCTCGATAGCTTGCAAGTACACTTCGGTCTTGCCACTGCCGGTGACGCCGTGCAACACCATTCCGTGGGGTTCAGGCTTATCCAATGCTATCTGAATCGCTTCGAGTGCCCGCTGCTGATCGATATTAAGAGTGAGCGGCGCTTCGCGTTCAAACACTTCCAATTCGGCATCGCCGGAGTCCAATCGCTTTTCGCGACCCTCGATCAGTCCCTTCTTCAAGAGTTGCTTGATCGGCGCGGCGGTGCAATTGGTAGCCGTGGCAAGCTGAGCAATCGTGAGCGGCCGCGACGATTTTGCCAAATGCGTCAGGGCTTGTGCTTGCTTCGTGGCGAGTTTCAACGTCGCGAGCTTCTCGCGGACATCTTCCGGTACCGAGAGCAACACGACTTTCCGCGTGCCTGCCAGTTGCCGCACTCCTGCGGGAACGACCGCTTCGAGCACCTCGCCCCAATTGCACAGATAATAGTCGGCCATCCACCGCGTGAGCCGCAGCATCGCCGGCGAGAGCAGCGAGGTCGAGTCCACCACCTCGGCGACCGATTTTAATCGTCCAGGATCGACCCCTTTGGTTCCCAGCGCCACGCAATAGCCGACCACCTTGCGATTCGACCGACCAAACGGCACCCGCACGCGCCGGCCGACTTGGAGACAGCGATCATGTTCGTCGGCATCACACAGAACGTTAGGTACCAAATAGTCGTATTCGCCCTTGGCCCCCTCGCCCAGCACCACCGACGCCACCAACCGTTGCTGCTGCGCATCGAGTTCCCAGGCGGCGGGTTCGTCGTCAAACAAACTCGATTGGCGGGTCGGCATGTAGGGGGCTGGGAGCTGGGGACTGGGGGACTTGAGAAAAATCACTTCACTCGCAACCCTAGCGCGAGGTGTGAAATTGCACGGCGTCAATGTAACATACTGGCATCTTACCCCAGCCCCCAGCCCCCAGTCCCTCATCCCCAACTTCCATGCGTCTCGGCCTATTCGGCGGCAGCTTCGACCCCGTCCATCGTGGACATCTGACCCTCGCGGCCAGTTGCCTTGCACAAGCGCAGCTTGATCGTGTCTGGTTCGTCCCAGCGGCCCACCAACCCTTCAAGCCTACAGGCCCGCACGCCTCGAATGTCGACCGAGTGGCGATGCTCAAATTGGCAACTGCCGATAATCAAGCCTTTGAGATTTCGCAAATTGAAATCGATCGCGGCGGCGTAAGCTACACCATCGACACGCTGCTTACGATCAAGTCGCTCTTGCCCGAGTCCCAGTTATTCTTGCTGATGGGGGCCGACTCGCTTATAGATTTCCCTCATTGGCGACGGCCCACGGAAATCTGCGAAGTAGCCATGCCGCTCGTCGTGAACCGTGCCGGCGAACCTGCTCCCAATTTTGATCCACTGTCAGAAATCGTTTCGTCCGAACGACTCGCCAAGATTCAGGCGAGCCAAGTGGAAATGCCGCCGATGGCAATCAGCAGTTCCGACATCCGGCACCTTATCGCCAGTGGTGGAGAGTGGGAACAAATGGTCCCTGAAAGAGTGGCAGACTACATCCGCGAGCACAGGCTGTATCTTTGAGCAAGTCATTCTGAACGGAGCTCCGCGACTTGAAGAATCGAGGTTCACCTGTCACACGTACAAGAATACGTGTAAAAGTTCAGGCCAGATCCCTCTGTCGGCAAGCCTCTCTCGGGATGACAAATCTTTGCTCCCTCCTGTAAAAATCCTTCACGCCGCCTTTTGCAGTGATTCTTGCAAACTTACTGCTAGCAGTGGGTGCAATTCGGCAACATTGAGTGACTGTTCAGCCCGCAGGGCGTCCAGCACGTCGCTGAGTTGCTCGCGATGGGTTTGGGTCATGTCCAGCAGCAGACATTTCTTACCATGGATCAGACAATGCCCGCCGCCAGCCCCGTCGAGCACTTCTTCCCGAATTTCGTAACCCGCCGACCTGACGGCCTCAACCGCAAGTGATAGCAACTTGGCGGCATTCATAGCTTTTTTCTCCTTTCCACTTTCCCATTTCCCCTTCCCCCTTTTCCGCCGCGGGATTGTATCGTCTTCGGTTTGAGTCGCCCAGGTGAATTCGTCGATACCTCTTACAGAGCTAAGTATAGAAATCAAAAGCAGTTAAAGCATTCCAGTCAGTCAAAGGGGGCGAGAACAGCCCGCCCCGGCAAACTACGCGATCTTTACCACCCAAGCCCAGGGATGGCACTCCCCGGGTCGAACCTCTCCCGGATGATCGATCATGCAAGGCGGCAACCCGACTCCCTCACAGGAAATCGAGCTTCTCAAACGACAGTTGGTCCAAGCCCAACGCATGGCCGCCCTGGGGGAACTCGTCGGTACCACCACGCACGAATTCAATAACGTGCTGATGACGATCATCAATTACGCCAAGTTGGGCCTGCGCCACAAAGACGAACCGACTCGCGATAAAGCGCTCGACAAAATTCTCGCTGCCGCGCAGCGTGCCGAAAAAATCACCAACAGCGTGCTCGGCTTGGCCCGCAATCGCAAGGAAGAATTCGCCCCCACGCACCTCCATCAGCTCATCAGCGAGTCGTTGGTGCTTTTGGAGCGCGAGATGCAAAAATATCGCGTCGCGGTGCGCTGCGAATTTGCCGAGATTCCCCCCGTGCGGGCCATCGGCAATCAGATTCAGCAAGTGCTGCTGAACATGATGACCAACGCCCGCCAAGCGATGCCCAATGGCGGCGAGTTGCTGCTGCGCCTCGCACATGATCCAGCGAGTAATGCCGTGGAGCTCACGATCCGCGATTCAGGCACGGGCATCCCGCAGGAAAGTTTGCCCAAGATTTTTGACCGCTACTACTCCACCAAGAGCGGCCCGGACGAAACCGGCAAGGGGGGCACGGGAGTGGGCCTCGCCACTTGCAAGGACATCATCGATGCCCACCAAGGCCGCATCCGCGTCGAAAGCAGTCTCGGCCGCGGCACGGCGTTTATTATTCGCCTGCCGGTTTATCAACAGATCGTGGCACCTGCGATTCCGATCCCAAGACTTGGTGTGCCAACCGCCATACCATCGCGCTAAAGAATAGACAACACCGTCATTCCCGCGCAGGCGGGAATGACTGGCTAGCGCGGGAATGACGAAAAAAGAAGATTGACTCTCTGTGCTCTCTGTGTACTCCGTGGTTAAAATCTTACTGCGGGGGATTCGCAATACGATCCTGGATATCGAGCAAAATCTGCGTTTCGATTTCACAGTCGCGCCCCATGGGAATCCAGAACTTCGAGAGCTTTGTGCGGCTCACCCCTTCGTCCAGTCGGCTCGGGATGGAATTGTCGAAACGAAACGTGGCCGCCCCTGTGTTGGCATTCTCCGGCCGCGATAAATCCTCGAATTCCTTGTAAACAACCACATCCACCAGCCAACCCCCTTGCTGGGGCACGACACGTACCTCGCCCCGCCGGCGCACGCTTTGGAACGTACTCTCGGCCAAGTTATAGCGGCCCACCGAATCAAAGCGATTCGGCTCGAGCACGGTCGCGCCGACTTGAGGAAAAGTCTCGATCCGCCCTTCGGTGACGACGTTGCCCACCACTTGCACGCGGTTCTCTTGATCAACGTCAAAATAATCGTCCACCACGTCGACGATCAATTCCCAAGCATAATCCTCGTTCGTTACGGGGATCACAATCGTCTTCGCCGCACTGGGGTCGTTCGCAGCCAATTGTCCCGGCGCAAGAAAAGCCGGTCCCTCAGGATTAGGTGTTCCCATTGTCGTCGGCGACACGGCTACCGGCTCGGTCTGCAGCGAGTGGCAACCGCCCAACATCATTGCGACAAAAATTGGTAAACGACCGTACATCAAGACCTCGCGCCTAGCGCCATTCAACGAGCGCCTATTTCGGGCCGCGAATCTTCGTGAAACCATGCCAGCACCGCAAGGGCGAAACATACCCGCTAGCACCTTGCCACCCGAAATGACGAGATGGTCGCCAAGCGACCATTTTATTTGCGCCAACACGGCTTGAACTTGACCACCTAGCAAAAACGTCTGAAAAACCAGTACTTTTATCCATCGGCACGTCCTTTGCAAATGTCGCACTCGGTCAACTATTACCCAATTCAAGGAGACAAACATGAACACTCGCGTCGCCAATCGTGCTGGCAAAATCAAATACGGCATTTTTGCTTGGTTACTTGGACTGCCTATCCCCATAGTTATTCTATTGCTGTTCTTCCGCGGCTGCGACTTTTGAGTGTGGCAAGCCATGGCCATCATCGCTTCCAGCGACTATTCGTTTGATTGGTATCGACTCCTGCTCGGCGAGCATCCACCGATCTACATTCTCGAAATCGTGCTGCGCGTTGTCCTTATCTATTTTTTCACGTTGCTGCTCTTGCGCTGGTCCGGCAAACGCACCATTGGTGAGATTACTTTTTTTGATTTCGCCATCATTATCGCCCTCGGCACGGCCGTCGGCGACGGGATGATCTATGACGATACCCCGCTCATTCACTCATTTATTGTGATTTTCGGAGTTTTGGCCCTCCAGAGGTTTATGGCTAAGCTCACGGAAAAGAATGAACTTTTGGAAAACCTTATCGAGGGCAAGTCGACTTTGATCGTCGAAAATGGTGTGATCCGCCTTGATAAGCTTCATGAAGAATCTCTCTCTCAAGAAGAACTCTTCGAAAGCCTCCGCTACGAGGGCATTCACCAACTCGGGCAAGTTGCCCTGGCCTATCTCGAACCGACTGGAAAAATGAGTGTCATCAAAAACACCCAGGAACGACCCGGGTTGTCGGTTCTGCCCGAGGGTCGCCGACTTCTTGATTCCACGGACCATGAAGTGTTGTGCTGTAAAAACTGTGGCTGTTTGGCGGAACAACAAGAGAAGCTCTGCCAGACCTGCGGCAATCACGAGTGGCAGAAGGCTACTCTCACTGATTCTTAGAATATTCAGCCAACGAATCCGCGGCTGAGCTCACGAGCATATGCGTGAACTTGTGATGAGCTAACGACTGGTTAGGCGATCATCGCAGGATCGTTTATGTCCGCCCATGTGCAGTATTTACTTTGCCGGTTTGCCAGTTTAGATTGACAAGTGAAAGATAGTCACGGACCTTTAACCCAATCGACAATATGGAAAAGTGGTACTTTCCCATTGCCCTACTTGCAGCAGGTGGCTTGTTATGGCTCGGTAGCCATTTCGATTTCGTTATGCGAATTTTATTCGCAATTTGGGGACTCGTGATTGGGGTGATTGGTGTTGGCATAGCATTCGCCCCGATTCGATTCCTCACTGATCTCCCAGAATTAGGTTGGTCTCTCTCTAGTATCATTACCGCGCTCGCGTCGATCATACTCCTAGTTCCACTTGGCTTATACTTTGTCTACGGATCATACCGATTGATTCGCTGCTCAATTTGCTACTATGAGTCCGACGATTCAGAAAGTCAGGAGTCACTAAATAAGATTGACCTTACAAGAGTAACAAATTGGCTCCAATTCTTTGGGTTAGATGGATTGATTCCAAAGCCAGCTCCACTGACACCAGAAACGGCGGAACCAATTCTTGATATTGTGGCGGAAGCATTACAACAAGACGACGGGCTGCCGTATCACCCGCTGTCGTCACTTCAAGGGTATGACGTACTCCAGGTTGACTCTGCGTTAAAGCTGAGGATTGCCAATGATTTTCTCCTGCTTTCTTTGCATGGCAGGGAGGCAGAGTTAGATGACATAGCAAAGCAATGGGAAACAATACCATTTCATGTTGTCACAAGCTTTGTTCGGGATGACGAACGCAACAAACTTAAGTCTGTTCCCAAAGGCTCGCGTGAGTATATGGGGCTCCAAATAAAAATGTCCCCGCACGGTATGATCAACGACACCGAGTTTTCGTCGCTCGAAGTGTTGTCGTCTTTTGTGAAGTTTTGCCGACACGTTGGTGCAGCGGACTCCTTATATTGGCAAAAGGTTTATACGCGAATAGGGTTGCCTTACGAAAAGAGATGTCCTCAAGGCAACGATCCAGTTTTTAATTGATTGAAACTGCGAAGTGGATGACGCTCCAGGTTAACCAAGATTTTATTCGGTTAGACTAGCCATGTTTTGATCGGGAGCACCTTGCGATTGAGTGTCGAAAGCCAAGCAGAAAAGAAAGGCCTCCCAAAATAACAATGAATAAATCTTTAGACCCTTTTTATTAAGGTCATATCGCCAATAGGCAAAGACCGACGGGCAATCTGAAATACTAGGTAGGTTCTGCATCAATACATTGAACACTTGAGGCACCTTGTCTTGCTCTCGGCAGAATTGAAATATGACGCAGGATCTAGAATTGAGGAATTGGTCATCATGATAGCACGAAAGAGCCTGTGCTATTGCGACAACAACGCGGTTCACTCGCTGACCGTCAATTTGCCACTGGATCATATCAGTTGGCAAATGAATGCCGCCAGGAGTAATGGGGCCGGCGTTTTTTAGTAGTGCCTTTATGATGGATCGAGTATGAGGCTTGGCGGCACGTCGTCGGATATCTTGAAATATAACGTCAGCAAACGCGGGATTGCCGGTCGTAACTTGTATTGCTAGTGCATGATAGAAGTACTCTTCATCGTTCTTCAAACCTCCATTGCACCCGTTATGAGCCGCTGCCGTCCACAGATTCAACTTCTCCGTTTCCCGAGTTTGTTTGGGAAAGAATTGCTTCGGCGGCACATGTTGGCGATCCCGTTTTTCATTTTTCTCCATCGGCTTATCAACGAAACCCTCACCGCACAGGCAGCAGCGCGAGGCTTTCTTCCAGTCCAGGGCTTTGAGGGGCTTTACCATAAATGCATCCTTGCATGAGAGTAGTGGTTAATTCTGATCCATATTAGTCAAGATCAATGCCAAACCACTTTGCGATTAAGAAAACAGGTTGCATAACGAAAACACTACCAATCAGGCCTACAAGTCCTCCGAAGAACGCCGCGAAAACAAGACTCTCAATGACCTTGATCGTTTTCTGTTCGTTCACTTTCACTGACGCATCCAATACGACAGGCAGAACAAACGGCCATCCGACACCAGGCATCACAACGAACAAGGACCACAGGGAAGAGCCACCCATTTCAAATCCTAGGGTCAACCAGTAAATCGCCCCAAGTACTAACGAAATTGAAAATGCAATGACAAGTAGCGAGGTCTGCAAAGGACGACAGAGAGTGGAATTCGGGTCGTCCATAATGGTCGAGCGATGAAGGGATGTGAATATTCCGGCAGCATAATCGCCGCGGCATTGAAATGCTATAGGTGAGACTTCGGCACAGCCCGTTTAACACAGACGCTCACGGGCCGTCGTGAGATCGCGTAGGATCGATTCTGACGCGTTCGCACGAACAAGCCCGCATGAATTTCGTGGTGTCGACAGGCCGAGTGCGGCAAAAGTGCAGCACGGACACGCATTGTAAACCGTGTGTAAACTTGTTGATTTTTATTGATTTGTGACGATTCATTTCGATTTTGAATCGTGTCACAATGCCACTATCTGCAAGAACCATCGTGGAATCCGACGGCTCTTGTAAATTAGAGCGAAATACCTAAAAGAAGATGCAAAAAAATAGTGACGCATTTGTTGGCCGAAGGCCTCGATCATCGTAGCCGGGGTCATCGCCCCAGTACACGTTGGCCATCTAGTTCTTGGCCGTAGGCCATGTTGAACAAAGCAACGGATGAATAAGGCCTTCGGTCAAACATTCGATGGCTATCTACATTCCTAGGGTGTTACCCTAGGCTGCGATGAAAATCGCCGTCGGCGAAGAATCTTTGTAAAAAAGAACGACGGAGACAACCGCGAATATCGTGTCATTGATCGGAACTTCTAAAAGAAACCCGACGTCCCCTCGGGCTAGAGAAGATGCGAAAATCTAGCCTTCATTGGGTTACAACAAACCACGATAACCTGACGCACCTGATTCTTCGTGCGGTTGCCTCCATCGTAAAACACCATCAATTGTTATCTGCCTGTCCCGGTTCCCGCGCCGCTGGCATTGTTGCCGGTGTTATTGTTGTTGGCTGGGTTAGGGTTCAACCCTGTATTGAATCCAGGGGACTGACCGGTATTAAAACCAGGCAAGGCTTCTCGGTCGCCACCCGAAGTGGTATCACGACCACGCAAAAAAGTATCAGCTCCAAAATCAAAGGGCTGCCCCGTCATTTCGTTGTAAGATTGGCGTTGTTGATCGTTAAGAATACCTTGAAAGCGTTGATTTGTGGTGTTCCGGAAGTCATTAAATCGATTCCGTGCAGCGTCGGCATTCGTGGCATAACTTTCGCGTAAGTTTTCAACCTCGCTATCCCAATCGCGACGTAAGTCTTGCAGTTGTCGCCTTTGTACATCGTTGAGATTAAACTGTCGTTGAAGGCGCGGATTATCAAAAGCTCCATAGCCCTGATATTGCATTTGGAGTTGGTTGAACCGCCGTTGCTGTTCGGGCGTACGAAACACACTGCTCGTGCTCCGTGCGAATTCGCTATCAAATCGATCACGGTACTCGTTCAGCCGTCTACTACGCGCTCCTTCGTCGAGTGCTTGACCCGATGCGGCTCCGTTGGCTCGCAATTGTTTCCAAGTGGCACCATAGGCCTGATTCAGTCGCTCGACTTGGTCATCATCGAGTTCCAATTCATCGTTTAAACCCTCAGCCGAAAACCAGGGCGATTCATCGTCGGGATAATAACCGCCGGGGTCATCGGTCAGCTGGCTTCCTTGCTCCGAAGGGACTTCCGCGTCGACCGGAGGAACACCTTCCGGATTTTGTGTGTAAGCCTGCGTGGCAAGCAAACCCAAAAGGCCTGTTGCGCAGCATTGAAGAAAAGTTTTCATGACAAGTCCCTCATTGAAATTGGTGTTTGCGATCGGCACTGGTTTTCGAGAAACGTGCCTTGGATAAAAAAGTGGGCACATTTCGTACCAGGACTTGCTTATCAGGAAATCGAAAGTTTAAGCAGAGATGCGGTTGCGCAAGGTGGTCCGATATCGACCGCATCGGTCAAAGAAACGCCCATGCACGCAGACCTAGCATAAGCCCGGGGATGCACTCCACGGGTTTATAGTGTTGCCACCAAAAAAGTCAGGCCGGTGATTCTGGCGAATCACCGGCCTGGCGGTTGCAAAGCCGCGGCCAAAGTGGTTTGGGCGATAACGGGACAATCAATACTCGGCTTTGTAGTTTTTGTAATCCGAGTCGATTCCCAGTCGCATCTTGAGCTCTTCAAAGAGCCCGATATAGTCGTCGTTGGTCGAATGAACGTGCTCCGCCTCGGTGACGAAATGCATTTCCTCGCGGCAGTTCAGCCCCGCGTCAATCAACACACTTTCAAATGGCGTGAGTTTCTTGCCGTAGACGATGAGCAGCTTATGCTCGTCGAATTGCACTTCTTGGGGGGTGCTCGGATTCAGTACCGCGATCCCCGTGCAACCGTCATTCACCAGCAGGTCTTCGTATTCCCACAGAATGCTCTGCAAGATCGGCATGTCGATATGTTCGCGGTACAGATCCTGCTGACCCGACGACGGATAGTGGTGGCTACTTTCAAGCACCACATCGACCACCGGCCCCAACGGATCCAACAGCTCCATGAATGTCTCGAACAATCGTTCCCGCGAGGCTGCGGCCATCACCACGGGCACATCTTGTTTCGAGGCGTCGTCGCGGTAGGTGTCGTGGCGGAAGCCAGCGGACGGCACCACTTCCAATCCATAAGAAGGCCGCACCGCGTCGGTCAGCAAGAAGCTGCCATAGCGGCTCACCTTCATGTGGGCTTCGAGCTCGTCCTCACGGAGTGCCTCAAAGCTGCTGGTGCCTTGTGCGACAAGTTCCTCGTGGAACACGTTACGGAAAAATTTCTTTAGGAAGCCCATCGGCGAACTCTTTGCTGGGTCAAGCATTCGTAGGTGTTAGTTATGGGAGCTGCCAGGAGCACAATCCCGCAAACATTCACATTCGCGGGTGAGGGATGTCTCTCAAAACGGCGTCACGCGGGGGCGTGACAATCGCCGTTTGGTTATTCAAATCTAGGTCACTCCAAGACCGCTTTACCGCAACTCAACTCCAAAATCCGCAGTGGAAAGCCGGTCCCATACAACCGCCATAATCCGTTGGTCAGTCTGTCGCTCACACGCTTTCCTGCCTGAAATGCAGTCCTCGTGTGAGATAGCCAAAGGTAGCTCAACACAATTCGCGCAAGCGCCAGCAAGCAAGAAATTCTGCCTGCGTTTGCCGAGATTTAGCTGCCCTGCCAAGCACTTGGCGACACTTTCGCGCCAACCCAACCGGCACGTTTCCTGCAACAAACGCACGACCCAACCACGTTGCCAGAAAGCGACAAACAAAAAGTCGAAGAGTGACCCCAAGCCCGGGGATGGCACTCCCCGGGTCAAGAAATCCGGTAGCATACGACACTACTATCCACCAGCCGCCGGTTCATCATGCAGAGTGCGCACCAAAGCCGAGACGGCCATCGCCGTGCCGTATTGCTGGTGGTAATCGTAGAGAATGTAGTCCCACCAACTGCCGTCTTTTTCTTGCAGCGGCAGCAGAATATTTGCCAAGTGGTCCTGATAGAAGGGTCGCTTGTCGGCGGGCAACTCGTCAATGCACATCGCCGCGTAGTAGTGGCCGTAGTAATAGAAGTACCCCGCCACGCCGAAGTCGGCAAAGTGCGGCGACTGGGCTGGATAATTCCGCTTGCGGCTCATGCTGAGCCAGCCATTGCGGACCACGAGCCGATCAAGCCAGGTTTCCAAGACTTCGTCAGTCACCAACTTGTCGCCGTACAGCCGCAAAGCCAGATTGCACACCTGCGAACGACCCAAACTCCCCGCCGGCCGGTTGATGTCCATCCGCGGTGCGTATTTCAGATATTCACCATAGGCGTAGGCAAAGTCAGGATAGCGTTGACGCAAGATCGAATCGACCGCCGGCTTGGTCAGTTTCTCGGGAATCTCGAAGCCCAGTCGTTCCGCCTCTTTGAGCGCGATGAGCACCGTCGCCGTGGTGAAGCTGATCGAGCTCCCCGTGGGTCGTTCTTGCTTCGCGCGACGCGGCTGAACCGCATTGCCATATTTGTCGGTAAAGGGATCGTCATAATAACCCCAGCCACCATTAATGAACGAATCTTGTTCCAAACGGTGAATATGATAGTCGATGAACTTCTTGAGCTTGGCCTGCAAGGTCGTGTCGCCCTCGGCACGATCATGCAGCGCGACGGCCGCCTGAATTCCATAAGCGTGGCCCCACACGTTGTACAGCGCGTGGCCAAAGTAATCGTCGTACATATCGGGGGCGCTTCGTCGCAGATCGCTCCCTTGTTCCAGCAGCCACGCCTGGGCCCGCTCAATCGAGGCTTCGATTTTTTCTTGCTCAGCACCAGAAAAGAGCGGGCTCGCTTCCACGAGCGCCATCACCGCCAGGGCCGTCGTCCCCAGGCGGTAAGCATGGTGGGCACCCGGCACCGGGGCCCAAATCGTGTAGTACTTGCTGCTCCCCGAACGGCCCCACGCCCCCGACTTAAGTTGCGTTTCCAAGAGAAAATCAACGCCCCGCTTGATCGACTGCGTAATCTCAGCCGCAGTCGGCGGCGTGATCGGCTCAGGTTCGGGGCCTTCGATGGAGAGCGGATAAACCGGCTTCTCGTCAACCCGCTTTCCAACACTTGGCTCAGAACTGTCCTTCGCCAAACATTCTGGTCCAACAACCAAAGTCCAGAACCCCAGCGCAAACAGTGTGCTCAGGAGTAGGATCTGGCGATAAGTGACCATGGCAAAATCCATTTTTGACGAACGACTATTCCTCGTCGTCCTTTTTAGGCTCTTCTTTCACTATCTTATCCCCCGCCTTCAAGCCGGACAGGATTTCGACTTGTTTCTCCTTGGTCTTGCCCAGTTTCACCTCTCGACGGACCGGCTCCTCATCATCGCCGGTGAGAAGCATGACGTACTTGATCTTCTCATTATCCTCGTCGGTTTGAATCAAATCGGCTGGCACCAACAGAGCGTCCTTCTTGTCGTAGGTAGTCACCTTCACGCTGCCACTCATGCCCGCCACTAACCAATCAGGCAGTTCGGTTTTGTCGAGATCAAGACGCATGTCGAATTTCTTGCCGCCCCCTGGCACACCGGCGAGTTTGGTCACTTTGCCGGCCAACTCCCCATCTTCATCCGCCGTGGGCGTGATCGTCGCGGCCAACCCCTTCTTAAAGTTGGGGAATTCTTTCTCGCCAATGCTGGTCGCCACATAGAGCGGCCGCTGCTTGACTACTGTCATCAAGACTGTGTTAGGGGGGATCGCGCTGAACGGCACCAGCTTTGATGTCATCGAACCGATCTCGGCCCATTGACCGTTCACGCAACGACCGTAATAGACCGTGCCATCGGCCGGCGACTTAATTTCCATCAACGCGCGATCGCTCAGCAATTTGGCATTGCTCTGCACGCTGCGAGTCCGCGTGGCACGCTTTTTCTCGAGGTCGTACTTGCCCCGGGTGGTCCCCAACTCCATGGCGGTTTTCGCCTGTTCAAGAGCCAACTTCGCGTCCTCGAGCGCCGTGGTATAGAACAAATCATTGCGCGGCAGCGAAACATCGAGCGTGTAGTCGCGATTGGCCGTTTGCAATTCCAGCATGAGCTTCGCAGTCGCGACCTCGAAATTTTGGCGACGGAGCACGATCTCCTCCGTTTCCTCGGTGATCTCATCCGCCTCGTACATTTTTTTGAGTTGGGTCAACTCTTCCTCTTGCGAGGCGAGGTCTTCCTTGGACGAGTCATAGCGATACTTGGCGATCCGCTCGGCGAACGGGCGATCCGTGTCCATGTAGTATTTGTGATCTTCAGCCAATTGGTCGTAAGTTCGTTTGGCAGATTCATAAGCCAATTTCAGCAGCTTTTCTTTCCGAGGAGATTCTTCCACTTCTTGCATCAACGCCAACTCGCTCAAACGCTGATCAATCGTTTCCTCGGCAAGCTGTTCTTCGATTTTCTCGTCGTCAAAACGAACCAGCACATCCCCCTTCTTCACCTCAGCGCCATGTTCAACGGCCTCGACAACGGTATAGCGCGCCCACGTGTCGGGACGCAGGGCCACCTCTTCCATGTCCTCGGCAACAAAGATGCCTTCCAGGGTTTGCTCGATTTTCAGCGGCTTGCTCTTAACCGTGAACGGCTTGGGCTTTTCTTCCTTCTTGGGTTCGTCGGCTTTGGTTGTTTCCTTCTCGTTCGCAGGCTTGTCCGCGTCTTTGGATTCCTCTTTGGTATCTGCTTCTTTCTTTTCTTCAACCTTGTCTTCCGCTGGCTTTTTGTCCTCCGCTTTTTCCTCGTCCGGATCGGCCGACTTTTTTTCCGTCTTATCGTCGGACTTTTCGGCTTCCTTATCGTCCGCTTCGTCGGCAGGATCGGGTTCTTGGTCCTGCTTCTTCTGTCCTTCTTGCTCGGCAACGACCGCCACCAACGACGAGGGCTGGCTCTTTTCCGCTGCAAATACTGAGGGACATTGCGTGCTCAACAAGAAAAGCACCACGCTGGCAAGCACCAACGGACGAAGAAACAACACAAACATGGAGGGCTCCTTGCGGCAGGTCACTGATATACGTCTCGCGAGTCGCTCGAGCAGGTGGGAAGGAATCGCGCCATCTACCAAATCCGGACGAAATTTCACAATGGACGAATTCACACGTTTCGGCAAGCTGGGGAAATTTTGCGGTCGCTAGATTCTAGCTCCCAGAGCCGCTAAAACCTACCTGCGCAGGGCAAAATCGTGGCGAATGGCCTGCCCATAGCCGTAACCGCAGCGGACAGCCCTGCCACGGATATCATATCCTTAGGGAAGCGGCTCATCCCGCCAGGAAGATGCCGCCACAACCCCGGTAACCGTTAAAATCCCACCGAATAAAGGCTCTAATGAAAATCTACACCTGCACCGGCGACGACGGCTCCACGGGCCTTTATGGAGGTGGCCGAGTCTCCAAGTGTGATCCGCGGGTCGAAGCCTTTGGGGCGGTCGACGAATTGAACGCCCAGTTGGGAGTCGTCCGGGCGGGCGGCTTGCCCGAACAGTTTGATTCAATTCTCTACGCACTCCAAAATCGCATGTTCGATCTGGGGGCCGAATTGGCCACTCCCGACGCCGCCGTGCGCGGCACCGATTATTTGCAGGCCACGGACGTTGCCCAAGTGGAAACATGGATCGACGAGCAGGAGGCCCTCCTTCCTCCCTTGCAGACCTTCATCCTCCCCGGCGGCAGCCCCTCCGCAGCCCAGATACACCTAGCGCGCTGTGTTTGCCGTCGTGCCGAAAGGCAGGTGGTCGCCTTGGCCCAAGTTTCTCCCGTGCGCGAATTAGTCATTCGTTATCTCAACCGCGTGGGAGACTTTTTGTTCGTACTGGCCCGATCGGTCAATCAAGAACTTAGCCATGCCGACGTTGCTTGGCAAAAAAGAACCCACGGCAACTAAATAGTATTCAATTTTGTAATTATCTAAGTCTCCTACTTTACGATGATCGATCTGGCTCTTATCCTACGAACTTTGCCAGAGTCGTGGGGGACCGTCTCGCAATAGCGACACTCCAACGCCGGCAAGCGATTGAGCAGTATTACGCGTGTTTAGCGGCACACAAGTGGATTGCTTGTTTTTCAAGAGTACGGGGTCTTCAAAAATACTGGTTTTTGTGGAGAACAAAATGCACCGGGTAGTTCAAAGCACACTTCGTGGACTAACTGTTCTAGTGGCCCTGGCTGCGAGTCAATCGCTACAAGCCCAAGAGCCAACCCTGGCCGAAGTGAACGCCAAAGCCGATGCGGCGGCGCTTGCTGGCAACAATTCTTGGATGCTGACATCCAGCGCGCTGGTCTTGTTTATGACCGCGCCGGGCCTAGCCATGTTTTACGGTGGTTTGGTTCGCAAGAAGAACGTGTTAAGCGTGATGATGCAGTGCATGTTTCTCATGGGCATCATGACGGTGATTTGGGCCCTCTATGGTTACAGCCTGTCCTTTGGTGGCACGGGAGCTTACATCGGCAATGGCGACTATCTCTTCATGAACGGTGTGCAGCGTACCTGGAACGAATCCACAAGTTCCATCGAAGAACCGATGGCTGGCGCGATTCCACGATTAACTCACATGCTTTTTCAAGGGATGTTCTTCATCATCACTCCCGCGCTCATCTGTGGCGCCTTTGCGGAACGCATGAAATTTAGCTCGATGGTCATCTTCAGCATTCTATGGGGGACGCTTGTTTACTGTCCCATTTGTCACTGGGTTTGGGGCGACGGAGGCATCCTACGATTTGGTTCTGATAACGCCATCAAAGGGGGTGCGCTTGATTTCGCGGGCGGCACGGTTGTGCATATCAGTTCGGGCATCTCCGCCTTAATGTGCGCCCTGATCCTTGGCAAGCGAAGAGGTTTCGGCAGCGAAGACATGCGTCCCCACAATTTGACTTACACCGTGCTCGGCGCGGCCATGCTCTGGGTTGGGTGGTTTGGCTTCAATGCTGGCAGTGAACTTGCCTCGGATCATCTGACGTCCAGCGCTTTCGCTACCACGCATTTTTCCGCCGCGGCTGGCCTGCTGGGGTGGTGTCTTTATGAATGGTTCCACAATGGTAAGCCCAGCGTCCTGGGGGCTGCCTCGGGAGCTGTTGCGGGGTTGGTTTGCATTACCCCAGGTGCAGGACATGTGAACGTCATGCCCGCACTGGGCATGGGCTTCGTGGCTGGCATTGTCTGCGCCCTGGCCTGCAGCAAACTCAAGGGAAGATTCGGTTACGACGATCCGCTGGATGCCTTTGGCGTCCACGGCGTGGGAGGCACCTTGGGTGCGATTCTCACCGGCGTTTTTGCCACCCGCGCCTGCTGGGATATTGACTCCGGCAATCCCCTCGGTCTGATCGAAGGAGGTAAAACGGTATTCGTGGGCCAACTCGTCGCCGTTGCCGTGACGATTGTCTTTAGTATCGTCGCCACGTTGATTATCCTGAAGGTGATCGATGTCGTGATGGGGCTGAGAATCAGCCCCGAGGGTGAAACGCGCGGTCTCGATCTTTCCGACCACGGCGAAGAAGGCTACATTTTTGTGTAAGCTTGGCTGGCCGTTGTTTTTGCATTAAAACTTATTCAGCAAGTTGCGGCTTGCTTCCCAACGAAACGCACCGGAGTCGACGTGATGAAAAAAATCGAAGCCATCGTTCGTCACTTTAAGCTGGAAGATGTCAAAAACGCCCTCAGCGAGCTTGGCATTGCCGGCATGACGATCACCGAGGTCCGCGGCTTCGGCCGGCAAAAAGGACATACCGAAACCTATCGCGGTACGGAGTACGCCGTCGATTTTGTCCCCAAGGTCAAAATCGAAATCGCGGTGGCCGAAGATCGGGCTCAAGCCGTGATCGACACCATCATCAAGGCCTCGCAAACGGGCCAGATCGGCGACGGCAAAATCTTTGTGTCCGATTTGGTCGAAACCATCCGCATCCGCACCGGCGAAACCGGCAACGGTGCGCTGTAATCCCATTGTGACAATTTTTTCCCAGCCGCGGCCGCAATGCCGCGGCTGTTTGTTTGGTGTATTTAAGTTGAAGGCGTTCCTGCCAGCGTTGTTGGGACTTGAGTCATGACGAAAAGTTCCCGCCTCAACGACACCTTGCAACAACTCCGCGAGGAATTGCAAACCCGCCGTGCTGAAATTCAAGCCAGCCACGAACGGGGGCTGCCCGGTGCCCAAGTCTCCGCCAAACTGGCCTCGCTGCTCGATACCGTTCTCATGCGGCTGTTCGACGCCACCTTGGCCGAAACGTCCCCGGCCAAAGCCGACAAGCTCCGCGCCAATCTGGTCATCGTTTGCTTGGGAAGTTACGGCCGTCGCCAATGTTCGCCTGACTCCGACGTCGATCTGATGTTCCTCTACAACAACATGCGCAGCGAAGAGGTCGCCGAAATCCTGCGACCGCTCACGCAAGGAGTTTTCGATATCGGCCTGCAGTTGGGCTCCAGCATCCGCAACCCCAGCGACGCCGTGCTATTGGCCCGCGGCGACGCCGTAATTTGCACGTCCTTGATTGATTCCCGACTACTGCTGGGCAACCAAACTCTGTTCGACGATTTTCGCAACAGCTTCGAGAAAATGGTTCGGCGCAATAGCAAAGCGCTCTGCCGTACTTTCTTGGAAGCACGCACTCAGGAACGTGATCAGTACGGCGAAAGCGTTTATCTCCTCGAACCCCATGTGAAGCGATCGCGCGGCGGCTTGCGAGATATCAACCTCTTGCGTTGGCTGGGATTTGCCGAGTTTGGCGCGGCCGATCCCGATCGCTTGCACCTGCTGGGAGCCATCTCGAAGTTCGATCACCATCGCCTGCAATCGGCCACCGAGTACCTGCTCCGCTTGCGCAATGAAATGCACTTTCACTCCGGTTCATCGACCGACATGCTCGACCGGGCCGAACAACTGCGCATCGCCGACTGGCTTGGCCTCCAGCAACGCAGCGGCTTGTTGCCGGTCGAGCAATTCATGCGGGATTACTTCCGCCATACGAACCACGTCTGGCAGTTGGTCCGCCGTCGGGAAGCGAGCTTGATCGCCACGAGCGCGGTGTCGCGCGTGTTGGAACCGATTTTTAGCCGCAGTGTCGGCGCGGATTTCCGTGTCACCCTGAACAACGTCGGCGTGACGACCGCCGGCTTGGCCAAGATCAAACAAGATATGACCGCGGTCTTGCGGTTGGTGGAACTGGCAGCGGAGGAAAACAAACCGCTCGACCAACAAACGTATTCCGCGTTGCTCTTGGCTGCCCCCGATTTCCCCGACGAAGCCTCCGACGAAGTGCGCCGGCAGTTCTACGACCGGCTCGCCACGCCGCATACCGTGGGCCGCCTGTTGAGTTTGCTCCATGAATTGGGCTATTTGGAAAAGCTTGTCCCCGCGATGCGTCATGCCCGCTGTCTGCTCCAATTCAATCAATATCACAAGTACACCGTCGACGAGCATACCTTGCTGGCGGTGAGCGAAGCCGCGGGGTTTGCCAAGCGTGACGATGCGCTGGGATATGCTTATCGTGAAATCGCCGACAAACGGATTCTTCATTTCGCGCTCTTGCTCCACGACTTGGGCAAGGGTTTTGAAGAAGATCACAGCGATGTCGGCAAACGCATCGCCGAAGAAACCACCAAACTCTTTCAGCTCGACGATCGCTCGTCCGATGATATTGCGTTCCTGGTTCACAAACATCTGACCATGTCGCACCTCACGTTTCGCCGCGATACGTCGGACATTCGTTTGCTGGAGGCATTCGCGCGCCAAGTGGGCACCGTCGATCGCTTGCGAATGCTTTTTGCGATGACCTGCGCGGACTTGGCCGCGGTGGGGCCTGACGTGCTCACCGATTGGAAACGCGACGTGCTGGCCGGCGTGTACTCTCGCACGGCTGGTTTCCAGCAAGACGATGATTCGACCGACTTTCGCGCCAAGCTGACCGCCAAAACTGCCGCCGTGCTCAAACAACTCACCCCCGCACAGCAAGCCGATGATTGGTACGTGCGGCAACTGGGGGCACTCCCGTCGAGTCACCTCATTAGTCTGGAAGCCACGGAAATTGTGGAAATCCTCGCGCGGCTCAAAGCCCTCCGCGAAAACGAACCGACCGCTTGGTGTGCCTTCCAAAAGTCTTCCAAAACTATCGTCTGTTCAGCGGGTATCAACCACGGCGTCGGCCGCGGCGTGTTTTCGAGCATGGCCGGCGCACTCAGTAGCGAGGGATTGGAAATTCTCTCCGCTGACATCGACGTGTTGGCCGACGAACTGCTGCTCGTGCGCTACACGGTGAACGATCCTCAAACTTCCAAACCACCCACCAAGGAACGACTCAAGGAGCTTTCGCAAAAAATGGTCGCCGCGATCGACTCTTCGAAGCCGCCCCAGTTTCGCCGCGTTTGGGGACAGGACCAGATCGAAGCTTCCCGCAAACTCACGCCGCAATTCACCGAGGTCCGCATCGACAACGATCTTTCCGAGGACTATACCATTGTCGAAGTCTTCACCTTCGACCGCCCGGGCTTGCTCTACGCGCTCGCGCGCAAACTTCACGACCTGGGTCTGGTGATCAGCCACGCCAAGATCGGCACCTACATCGATCAAGTGGTCGATGTCTTTTATGTGACCGCCCGCGAAAACGGACAAAAAATCCACGACGAAGGTTATCAAAACCATATCAAGCACGAAATGTACCACGCCGCCGAAGCGAAATGATTCTTATTTGTCGCGAATCAAACGGCTTTTTGCAGTTCGTAGCTCACTCGGCCCGCGATGTTGTGCTAACCGTCCACAAGCTATCAAAAGGAAACCTTCATGAAAGGCGCTAAAACAAAAAGGGTATTGTTGCCAGCGCAACGCGAAGAGCTGCTCGGCACGTTGCAGGCCCGCTTTGAGAAAAATGGGAATCGGCACAAAGGTTTCGACTGGACTAAAGTCCAAGTCAAGCTGGTAGCGAATCCTGACAAACTCTGGTCACTCTACGAAATGGAAAAAACGGGTGGTGAACCGGATGTTGTTGGTCATGATAAAAAGGCGGGAGAATACATTTTCTTTGATTGTTCCGCGGAAAGTCCTCCAGGTCGCCGCAGCGTGTGTTACGACCGTGAAGGGCTGGAATCGAGGAAGGAACATCAACCAGAAAATACCGCGATTGATATGGCAACGGCCATGGGCATTGAGCTTTTGACGGAATTAGAATATCGAGAACTGCAGGAACTGGGAGAGTTCGACATAAAAACTTCGAGCTGGGTCGAAACACCTGCTGCGATTAGAAAGCTCGGTGGTGCGCTCTTTTGTGATCGCCGCTACGGCACGGTCTTCGTGTATCACAACGGTGCCCAATCGTACTATGCCGCCAGAGCGTTCCGTGGCTCGCTCAGGGTCTAAATTTTGCACGGATAGTCGGAGGACGACTTTTGTACTTTTTACTGCCCGCTAAACACGCAAAATATCGCGAAAATGGGAAGATGTACACTGTTCGGTAGGAATGGGAACGTATTTCAGTAGAACAAGACAAGAGATGCTGCTCATGATTATCATCAATTCTCCTGCTTTCGCGCCGTTTCGCGTGATTCGCGGGCGATAAAACTGCAAAACTTGAGATGAGGACGCTGCGAAAAACCCGAGGCTAGCGCCTTGCGGCTAATTCAATCAGTCGCCGGATACATTCTGAGTGGATAGCGTCCGGTTCTCGCATGTGATTTTGAAACCAGCCTAACTCAATATATGGCTGATGCCCCCTCACGCATTCAGGAAGCGGCGCAGATATTTCTGCCGGAACTGCGTATCCGCCGCGGCGGATTCCGGCCTACGTTCTCAAATTGTCGCAATCGGCGGCCGACCTTTACCTTGAAATCTCGATTGTTATCTGCCACTCTTCAAGGTGATAGTTAGAGATGCTCCGCCGTTTACGCCATTTATCGCATCTTTATTCGACGAAACAAAATCCTGGTAACAATCTAGTATGCCCATTCGTTCTCATGACATTATTTAGCGAACTCTGCTAGGTCAGGATGAATCAGAATGGGCACAAACTGTTGTCGATTGCTCAGCCGCCTTTCCTCCCATGCTTCGACGTCGGAAACTCGGGCGTATCGAATGCGGCCGCGTTGCTCATAGGGTAGTTCGCCGGAGAGCATCGCGGCCAAGACCGTTTCGCGACGCATTCGTTGTTGCTTGCGGATGGCATCAACAGTCAACCAGCGAATCGGCTGAAGTGGATTGTTTAGCCGAGCCATGGTATTTCCTCTCCTCAAATAAGGCCACGAAACTTCACACAGTTTGTAGAGCGTAGTTCCCCCTCACGCATTCAGCTTCACGCTCGCGCTATCCGACACGTTGACCCACACGTGTACATGGGGCGAACCGCGGAAGTGCCAGACGAATGACGGCCCTTCGAGCCGCCAGTTGTCCCACGTCTTGTCCTTGCCGATATCGCCCTGCTCGTAGAATGCCAAGTGGCAGGCATCAAGGCCCCCTTGCGCGTTGAGGGCGGCGATTGCTTCGTCGCGGTCGTTTTGCCGATAGGGCTCGACCAATTTTTTGAGCACTTCTTGCACTCGGGTCCGCTGATCGCTCGTGAGCTCGGTGAGGGGAATGCCCTGAAACTGGCCGCTCTCGCCTTGGAAACCAACTTTTTCTTCGCGTGGCATACCCCGCCTGACGAGAGCCAGTTGTTGCTGCTTGCCATCGAGGGCTTGGTACAGCTTGTTCGCCTCGACGGCTTGGGGCCAGAAGACATTCCCCGGATGGTGCGCTTCTTCATCAAAACCCTCGCCGGAGTGGCCGTAGAAAATCGGCCCGCCGAACGCGACGTGGTCCGTCGTGTTGCCGTCGCAGCGCACGGTCATGTGCCGGCCGGTCATCACGAATTCAAAATGCTCGCTTCCCGGCTCGCCAAAGATCGCGACGCTGTTCTGCTCGCCAAAGCCGCCGGAATCATCCGACAGTTGCTGGTCGATTTTTGCATGCCATTCGGGACTGTAAAGATTCTCAAACACCGCGCGAATGAGAGCGCGTTGGTCGCCGGTATAAAAATCGTCGTTCACATAGTAATCGGTGATGTCCCAATTGTTGGCAACCCGCGTGCGCAGCAGCCCGCGCTTGGCATCTTGGTGATCCCAGGCAAAGCAAATTTTCTCGCGCTGGCCGGGGGTGAGCGCTTCGTAGAGCAGCTTCACCAGCGATTCCGCCGACTGGATGGCAGGTAAGGCGGCTGTTTGCTCCGCCGCACGCAGCGAAAACGGTGTGCTCGCGACGGCCAAGCCCGAAGCCAAGAGCGACACGCCGGTCTGCTCCAAAAAATTCCGCCGATTGATGCTCGTCAACGAAAAATCTTCGCAACAACGTCCCCAAGGATCCATCGCTCACCTCCCACTGCATTTGGAAATGTTAAATCCGACCACCGCAATGGAAATTAGACCAAAACCACCGCTTCTTCGCAAATTCTTGATAAAAGCTCGCCTGAATCGCAGCGTGCAAGTTGCGTGCTTGTTTTCTCTCGTAAAAGGCCGAATTGCCTCTCCTCATCAGACCTATTCACTACAAGCCGAACTCCAACCGAGATTTTGGCGACAGCCGCCCGCGATCAAGAAGATATTCTAAACTTGACCATAGGCTCATTACCCCGGCCGTATCCAATCTTCATGGCGTCCACGCATACACCATCCTCGGCAGACAAACTCCCTGAATGTTCAGGCGAGTTCACCTGCATACCGCTATCGGTATTCCGCGTTCAGCGGACCGTGGAAGTCAGCCTCTATTGTCAACTCGAGAGCGCAGCCACTCCGGTCCTTTATCGCAGTGCCGCGATCCCCATCACCGACGCCGACGTCGAAGGCCTCAAGAACCGTGGCCATCGCGCGCTGTATGTCGCCTCGACCGATTTCGCGGCCTTCGGCAATTCGTTGTCAGCATCATTGCACGACGCACTCGTTGACGAATCCATCGCCGCCGAAGAGCGCTTCTCGTTCTTGCAATCGGTGATGGCGGTGGAAGTCAACGCGGCCTTTAACATGATTAAGTGTGACCGCTTCGTAAGCCTCGCGCAAAGCTTATCCAAACAAATTGCCAAGCTGCTCGAGCGGAACACCGTTGTCCCCCGCAAACTGTTCGCGATGGTGCAGCACGATTTCTACACCTTCACGCATGTGACCAACGTCGCGGGCTTTGCCACGTTGCTCGCTGAGAAACTCGGTTACACCGACCCAACGATCAAGGAACAGATCACTGTCGGCGCGCTGCTGCACGACATCGGCAAACGATTCATCCCCGCGGCCTTGCTCGGCAAAAAAGGAGCGCTCACCGAGTCGGAATGGGCTCTTATTAAAACTCACCCCCAGCGCGGCTACGAAGATTTATGTGATCGCCAGGACTTGAACGAAGCGCAATTGCTGATGGTTTACTCGCATCATGAACGCATGGATGGCCAAGGCTATCCCGTGGGCATGGTCGGCGAGGAGATTCATCCTTGGGCCAGGCTGTTGGCAGTGGTTGACGTGTTCGACGCGATCACCAGCGCTCGCCCCTATCGCACCCCAAAAAAACTGAGCGAAGGCTTGGATTATCTCGAACGCCAGGCAGGCACCCATTTTGAAAGCGAGTTGGTCCGATGTTGGATCTCGGCAATGAAAGAGTATTAACCGAACACGACTGGCATGCGCTCGAGTCGCGGACGCAATTGCCCGCGAGTGTGCGCGATTGCTGGCTCAGGTACGGCCAAGACGGTGTGATGGCTAGCTGCCAGCGCCGCTATGCCAGACAGCCGCTTCACAAGTATGCCATTCTGCTTGCCGACGGCGTGCAACATGCGTGCTATGCCAAAGACATTTCCCGCCTGGGCATCGGCTTCTTTGCGCCCCTCAACTTGCTGCCCAAAGCCATCGTGCAGCTCTGGTTGCCTCATGGCCAGATCATGCAACTCCGCATCACGCGCTGTCGCCGCCTGGACGCGAATTGCTATGAGATTGGCACGGTCTTTTACTGCGAATCCGAGAAACGCCCAAAGTCGAGATAACTCGGCCAGTTTCCGGGAACGAGAGCTGCCGTAAACTTCGTGCCCTCACGCGCCCTCGTCAGCGGGACATTCTCGCCCTACACTTGATCTGAGGCGCAACTTGTCCATTTTTCTCCCAGGCCCGTCATGTCCGCAGCTCATCCCGAACCCACGGCCGACGATAATTACCCTCAAATCGACGCCAAAAATACCGACCGCCAACTGTCGCATTACTACTCGAACAGCTTCACGCGCTACACGAACTTCGAGCAGCTCGCCAAAGGGGGCTCCGCGATCCTGCAAACGTGCCGGGACGGCAATCTGGGCCGCACAGTGGTAATGAAAACATTGCACCCCCATCTCGCTCAAAGCGAATACATGAAGGCTCGCTTTTTGCGCGAGGCCCGAGTCACTGCCCAGCTACAACATCCCGCGACGGTTCCCGTGTACGAAATCGGCCACGACCTCGAAGGTCGGCTCTACTTCACGATGAAGAAAGTTGAGGGGGAGACTCTCCGCGAAATTCTCGACAAGCAAACCGTCGGGGATCCACAATCCCTCGCCACCTATAATCTCGACCGCATGTTGGGAATCATCATCCAAGTGTGCAATGCACTCTCCTACGCTCATGTGCATGGCGTGGTCCATCGCGACGTGAAGCCCGAGAATATTCTGATCGGCTCCTACGGCGAAGTGATTCTCCTGGACTGGGGCGTCGCCAAAGTGTGGGCCAACGACGACCCCGAACTCCAGGAAGTCGAGCACGAGATTCTCACCGACGCGAGCCAACGGCCCGGCACACCACTTTATATGTCCCCCGAACAAATTCGCGGTGGCGGTGATAGCATCGACGCCCGCACCGACGTCTACGGCATTGGCGCGGTGCTGTACGAAATCTTGACCCTCAAGGAACCGCATCGCGGCGAGAACATCGGCGAAACCTTCGACATGATTCTCAAGCAAGCCACGATCCCCCCCGACCAGCGGACCCCCAAGCGGCAAGTTCCGAAGCGTCTCTCGGCCATCGCCATGCAAGCCTTGGAAAAAGACCCCGTTCGGCGTTTCCAGACGATGCAAGAGTTGATCGACGCGCTACGCGATTTCCGCAGCCGGGCGCTGCAATCGCTCACAGATCACTGAGTGAAGTAAAAATTACATCGGTTTGTCATCACGACCAAAGCGACACGTCATTCCCGCGCAGGCGGGAATCTAGTTTTTCGCCGCCGCCGCCTGGATTCCCGCCTACGCGGGAAAGACGGAAATGGCTGTTAAACCTTGCCGGGCAGGGAATGTTTTTCACGAATTCTGATTATCACGCCCGTAGTTGATATTCTGATTTCATTGGCTTGGTTAATTCGATTCTTCACACAGTTGCCAGCTCACGGATTTCGAGCCATCAACCTCGGGCATGCTTTGCGCAGCCTCGCAAAAAACCAGAAGGATTCTCCATGAAAGCCAAGGGATTGGTTTGGTGTGCGGCAGTGCAACTGTCGCTAGTCTTGGCTCCCGCCGGTTTTGCTGACAATGACGATGAGCTACCCAGCGTCGTCAACACGGCGCTCGCGACTGATTCGTACGACGAAAATGTACAACCCGTCGTGTTCGAGCGTATGACCGCTGCCTCACGAGACCCGTTTTGTTATGGCAGTGTGGAAATGATGTTCTTGGACATCAATGCCGATACCGGAGGCCGTATTACTGCCTCGTTCAATGACAATACTACGCCTGGCACGGAAATTTCATTCGACACGGGTACAGGCGTACAAGATGCATTCGGGGTAGGCGCACGGACGGTCCTTGGCCGTCAATTTAGCAATAAGTGGGGAATGGCAGCTCGCTATTTCCACCTCGAAGACACCGAGACTGGAGTCCCTCGTCTGACGCCGGGCACAACGCCCCTTCCCAACTTCGGCACCTACACCGAAACAGATACGCTGAAGATGTACTCGATCGACCTCGAAGCGGTACGGAGTTTCAACCCTGGGAAGACTAAGATTGATACCACTTTTGGCGCCCGCCACGCCTCGCTCGACGTCGACTCGTTGTTCCATGCCTTTGGCGTGATCACGACTGGCAACTTTGTGAATCTTAACTTGTCGAATGGCTGTGCCTTTGACGGCACAGGCATTACCAGTGCCATGACATTCCGTCGCCAGATTGGCGATTCCTGTGCTTCGTTATTCATCGGTGGTCGCGGATCGAAGATGTGGAACCATACCGACTCCTTCGGTCGTTCCGCTGGTACTATCGTCTCTAACCCCTCAACTCCGCTATCCGGTGCCGCGACAGTGACACGCAACAACGCCGCAAGCGACCTCGTGATCTGGGAAGGTTCAGCCGGCGTACATTTCGAGTTCGAGCTGCGTAACTTGCCCGCCACGGCGTTCTTCCGCGTGGCTGCTGAATACCAAGACTGGGACATCAATGGGCCGCCGACGGGTGGTGCTGGCTTTGGTGGTACGATCGGCGATTTGACGACCAACAGCTTTTCGTCAGCTGGCCTCGGCGATACCGAACTCACCGGCGGAACTGTGGCCATGGGCTTCACTTGGTGAGCGAGAGCGGTTCGCATTGCAAAATCTCCCGGCGGTCGAGACATTTCTCGACCGCCGGTTGTGTTTTGCCTACAATTCACGACGTTAGCCGGCATCGCCCCGCTGCCGTTCCATTTTCGGAAGCGCCATCATGTCCCGATTTATTTTGACCATCGTGGTACTTTCTTTTGCCGCCGACTGCGCGCGCGGACAGGTCATCCAACAACAAACCGTCCAACTCCCCACGTTCCACTACTTCGGCGTCTCCACGACTGTCGTGGTTCCCACGCGCGGCACCATTCCCTTGGGCGGAGTCACCTATGGCGGCATAACCCGCACCCCCTACGACAAAGTCGGTAGCTCTTTCGAGCGATTCTCGGCAACGAATCAATTGTCGCTCGGCGCAACGGTTATCGACAATAACGAAATCGACCGCGCACTCTTGGCCGAAGCCGCCCGTCGTCGCGGGGCAAACGTCGACATCCTCGGTCGCCCCATCGAAACCGTGAATGGCGACGTTTACCTCCGCCGCGCCCGCGACGCCGAACTCACCAGCCAAGTGGAAGTCGCGAAAATCTTCTACCACCGCGCGGCCAAACTCGGCAGCAAAGTCGCCGAAGCGCGCTTGGCACAACTCGACCGGGTCAAACAGAAGTGACCCCAAAGCCGGACCGCAATATCTGAGTTGGAAATACCAACTTCTTAAAGTATAATTCGAGACAAGCGTTACTCAGCGATGGCCTACTAACTCTCGCGAACTACTCCATGTCATTTGAACTGACTCCCGATCAACGCCAAGCTGTCCTCGCCAATGCAGGGCTACCCTTGCATATTCACGATTCGGAAAGCAAAAAAGTCTTTCTCTTGATCGAACAAGGGTCCGAGCCGCTTCTCGACGATGAATATATCGGCGAGGGCTTGCGAGTTGCCCGAGAACAAATCGCGCGCGGAGAACTGGCCTCACGCGGCATTGAAGAAGTCATCGCGGAAGCGCGGCGACGGTCATAATCCTGAGTGGAATATGCTGCCACTTATCCGCTCAGCTCACTCGGAAGAGGATTTAATCGCCATCTGGCGATACGTGGCTATCGAAGCAAGCAACCCAACTGCGGCTGATCGGCTATTGCGACTTCTTGATCGCCGTATCGAAATGCTCGCCAGCAATCCTTATCTTGGCGAACAACAGCCTCAATTCGGCGAACGCACCCGACGACTCATCGTGGGAAATTATTTGGTGTACTACGACGTGTTGGAAGATGCAGTGCATGTTTTGCGAATTTACCATGCAGCACGACGAATCGACAAACTTTATCCCTGAGGACGCGCCTTCTCACTTCTGACACCGCCCACAAAAAAACGTCGAGCGCTGGCACTGCACGATTCGCTCGATCTTGCCTTTGCCACAGCGCATGCACATCTCGCCCGCGCGGGCATAGACGCGGTGTTCATTCTGATAGCCACCCTGCTTGTTGAGCGCATTACGATAGGTGCCATCGCTCAAGGTGGAACCTTCGTAGCGAATCGCGGTGTTGAGGACCAACCGAGTGGCATCGGCGAGTGAGTTCCAATGCTTCTTGGTGAGCGCGCTGCACCGCCGTTGCGGATGAATCCCCGCCAGGTGCAAAATTTCTGCCTCGTAGAGATTGCCAATCCCCGCCACCGCTCGTTGATCCAACATTGCCACTTTCACTTCGCGGCGCGAAGAGGCAAGCCGTGCGCGATAAAGTTCCGCAGTGATGACCAGCGCATCGGGACCTAGTTTTTCGGGGCCAAACTGCGATGCAAATTCTTTCGCCGAAAACAGGCGAACACTCCCCAGCCCACGACGGTCCCAATAGAAGATTTCTTTCAGTTTGCCACCCGCCAGTTCCAGCCGCCACCGTAGATGCTCTCTCGTCGGGGCATCATCCACAAGCACCAACCCCGTCATCCGCGGTTCAATGACAATCGCTTCACCACTGTCAAGCCAGATGACCACCCGCTTCCCCGCGCGGCCAATTTCGGCAATTGTGGTCCCCACCACGCGGCGGCGAAAGCTGGCCAGCGCTGGCTTAATTTCAATCGGCAACCGCTGGCAACGCAACTTCTCCACGCCCAGAATCCGGCTCCCCACGGCCGCCAAGATTCCCCGCCGCATCGTTTCCACTTCCGGTAGTTCAGGCATAAGGAGAATGTAAAATGTGAAATGTGTGATTGTAGATGTTAGAAGAAGAAATAGCCGCGACACAACGTATTACATGGTGAACCTCTTACATCATCAATTTAACATTTTACATTTGACATTTCTTTCTTGGCTATCGAGAATCAACTGTTCACCCAGGAATCTTTCATGACAACAGACGCTCTCACCGAGACTTTACAAGTCCCCGATGCCGCCGGTCGTTATGGCGCATTTGGGGGGCGATACGTGCCGGAAACCTTGGTCTACGCCCTCGATCAGTTGGTCAAGGAATACGACGCCGCGCGGCGAGATCCGGCCTTTCAAGCCGAACTCGACGACCTGCTGCAAAACTATGTCGGCCGGCCTTCGCCTTTGTACTTTGCCAAACGGCTCACCGAGCAATGTGGCGGGGCCGAGATTTGGCTCAAACGCGAAGACCTCAACCACACCGGTGCTCACAAGATCAACAACACGCTCGGCCAAGCCCTACTCACCTTGCGGATGGGTAAGCAGCGCGTGATCGCCGAAACCGGCGCGGGCCAACACGGCGTGGCCACTGCCACGGCCTGTGCCCACTTCGGCCTCGATTGCGTGGTCTACATGGGCGAGGAAGACATTCGCCGTCAGGCACCCAATGTGTTCAGCATGAAACTGCTCGGCGCTGAAGTGCGGCCCGTGAGCAGCGGCTCACGCACCTTGCGCGACGCGATCAACGAAGCGATGCGCGACTGGATGTCGAGCGTCGAAACCACCCACTACATTCTCGGCTCGGTCGTCGGTCCCCATCCCTTCCCGCAAATCGTCCGCGACTTCCAATCAGTCATCGGCCGCGAGACCATCGAACAATCTCGCTTGCGGCTTAGCGACCTTCCCGATGTGGTCGTCGCCTGCGTCGGTGGTGGCAGCAACGCCGCCGGCATGTTTTATCCGTTCGTCAACTTGAAAGAAGTCGAACTAGTCGGCGTCGAAGCCGGCGGTCGCGGCAACAAGCCCGGCGACCACGCTTCGCCGCTCACCTACGGCAGTCCCGGCGTCTTGCACGGCAGTTTCAGCTATGTGATGCAAGACGAAGACGGCCAAACCTGCGATGTGCATTCCATGTCGGCCGGCCTCGATTATCCCGGCGTTGGCCCCGAGCACAGCTATTGGAAAGATTCGGGTCGCGTCACCTACACCAGTTGCACCGACGAAGCCGCGATGGCAGCGTTCGATGCCTTGGCGAGCCTGGAAGGAATTCTCCCCGCGCTCGAATCGTCGCACGCTATCGCCGAAGCGATGCGACTCGCCGCGAAACGCAAGAAGACCGAGCGAATCGTGGTCTGCCTCTCCGGCCGCGGCGACAAAGATGCGTCGGAATTGGCCCGCTTGAAGGGCGTGAAATTCGGTTAAGATTTTTTGCCACAGAGATCACAGAGGACACAGAGAATTGAATAACACATATCCAAATTTTATTTTTCTCCGTGCTCTCTGTGTCCTCTGTGGTTAATTATTGATTTGTATTGGAATATGCGATACTAAATGTCATCCATCGACAAACTCTTCACCGAACTTCGCTCCGCCAATCGCAAGGCACTCATGCCGTTTGTGACTGCGGGCGATCCCGACCTAGAATTCACCGCTTCGGTGATTCAAGAACTCGTCGCGCGCGGGGCGTCGATGTGCGAAATCGGCATTCCCTACAGCGACCCGATTGCCGACGGCCCAGTGATCCAAGCCTCCTACACCCGCGCTTTGAACAAGAAAGTAAAACTCGCTGGCATCCTCGACATGCTGGGTAAGGTGACACCCAAAGTTTCCGCGCCGCTCGTGACCATGGTCAGCTACGCGATCATCTATCGCCATGGCGCGGAAAAGTATGCCGACGAACTTGCGGAACGTGGCATCGCCGGCATGATTGTCCCCGACCTGCCGGTGGACGAGTCCCCTGCCCTAGCGAAAATCTGCGCGAGCCGCGATCTCAGTCTCGTGCAACTCGTCACGCCCTTAACCCCGCCAGACCGCGCCCTCCGTATCGCGGAGACCTCCAGCGGCTTCATTTATTACGTCTCGGTGGCCGGCATCACCGGCGAACGCACGGAATTGCCACTCGACCTTTTAGAGCGCGTGAGTTGGCTCCGCTCACAGACGCCGCTTCCGGTCTGCATTGGTTTCGGCATCAGCCAACCTGAGCATGTGCGGCTATTGGCACCCGCGGCTGACGGCCTGATTGTCGGTTCCGCGATCGTCCGCCGCGTGGCCGAGGCCGAGACCAAAGGCCGTGCTGCTACCATCAAAGAGGTCGGCGACTATCTGGTCACCTTATTATCAGCGCTCGATGGCTGAAAACAGTCATTCTTCATTTACTCGACACAGAAGCCCAAAAAATTTGACCTTGCCGAAAATGGCAAGGTAAAATTAAAAGGGTTGTGGTTCATCGGTCGGCTTCCTGCATTTTGCCATGCGAGCCGACAGGCGTGCGACGCAACCGATCCCCTCAGCTTGCCTGGAGGTTGCCTATGACTGCTGGTTCCCCCCGCCCTGGCCGCAGCGAAGCTCTGCACCGGTTCTTCGCCGGCATCACCGAGTACACCTTCACCACGCGACTCGGCGTGGCCGACCCGCCGCTGGTGGATTACCTCTCCGCCCTCTTAACCCATTTCGTGCGCACCGACGCGATCTTCGGTCTCCGCACTCCCACCGGAGAACGCTTACTCGCCGTCACCGACATGCTCCAAGAAGCCCAGCACCGCCAAGGCCCGGCGCGGCGACGTGTCCACCGTCACATCGGCGATTTCACTTTATTCTGGCTCGGCGTGTATCCCGAGACCGCCGAGAGTCGTCGCAAGCAAACCAAAGACAGCCTGATCAACTACCACGACCAGGGCAAACGCAACTATCTGCTCGCCAGCCGCCTCCCCGCCGACGAAACGTCCGCCCCCGACGACGTGCTCGAACGCTTGAGCGATTGCTTCGAGTTATGCGTCTACGGCCTGGGCGAAGTCCGCCGCCAATGGGAAGACCGCGAAGGCGAAAGCGACACGCCGATTTTGTTGGGGTGAAAATCGCCATTAGCCGGACTGCAACGCAGTCCGGGAGTTCTCATGGAGTTCCAAATCGCCTGACAAACAACTCTTGTTCGCAATTTGCGAACATGCTATAATTGTTTGTATGAATGTGATTAGCAGGCGAGAGATCCGCGAGGCACAAGCGCGCCATGCGATTTGTCACAACTGGCTTGAGAGATGGTTAGATACTGCATTGAAGGCGACCTGGTCGAGTTTGTGGGATGTTCGTAAGGCCTACCCCTCAGTCGATCAAGTTGGAGGGTGTTTAGTTTTCAATGCTACGGGCGCGCGACGCCTCATTGTTGGTGTTTATTATTCAAGGCCTGGCGTTGATGGTACCGGCACTCTCTATATCAAACACTTTCTGACTCACGCTGAATATGACCGCGGCAATTGGAAAAAGGACTGCTAAGATGGGAACAACTGCCTATGCCAACCTGCTCATGGAAGCTCAGCCGCAGATTATCCACGATGAGAGAACCCATAAACGGGCTCTTGGCTGGATCGATCAGTTAATGAAGATGCGCAAACTATCCACGGCGGAACAAACACTTCTGGAACTTTTGTCGAAGCTAGTCAACGACTACGAAGAACAGATCTTTCCCACGCCAAATCTGCCGCCTCGCGAAATACTGCAACATCTCCTAGAGAATAGCGGCATGAGTCAAGCAGAATTCGCTCGCACGATTGGCCTCCCCCGCTCCACAGTCAGCGAAGTTCTCACAGGCAAGCGGGGTCTCAGTGTGGAAAACGCTTTTCGCTTGGCGGACTTTTTTCACGTTCAGCCAACGCTGTTTTTAGAACGTCGGTAAACGATCTGAATTCCTCCGCGAACATCCGCCAAATCAGTGTTCATCCGCGTTCCATTCCGCCTTCACGTCACCAACCCCTTCGTGACCATCATAAACACATCTTCGAACGTTGGTTTTATACCGGCGGAGCTCACTCTGCAAAACGCAGATCCATCTGGGGCTATTTCTGCAACGGCTCTTTCTTCAGCGATTCGCGAAATCTCTCGAATTGCTCCTTCGTACTTAGATTCTCGCCGGCGAAAGGAGTGGTGCGAAAATAGCTAACGGTCCACCACCATCGGTAATAAGGCATGACGCGAACTTCGGCGGCTTGTGCATCACCAATATACAGTGCGAATGCCTTGCCATTGTGTGCCGCCAGGATGGGCGTTGTCTCATCAGCGATGCGCCTCGGAAGGTGGCCTGGGTAGAAATTGCTTGGTTTCATTAAGTACGCGATCTTGTTTTCGGCCGCCTCGCGAGCTGTCCAACCATCTATGCGATCGGCAACTTCGATTAAGTAAAAGACACTTAGCAGACTAACACAAAGCCCCATACCCCACGCGTTGATTCGCAGGTAACGGCCTGTCACTCGGGCAGTCGCTAGCCGAGCAAGAAGCATCGCCGAGACAACCATGGCGAACATTGCAGATGTCCAGTTTGCGAACGGTACATATTTTTCACCGACGCACAGCCACAAGAAAAGTGTCCAGATTATGCGGCCGCTGAGCCACAGTGCAAGAAATGTCACTGTCGGCAAGATGAGATACCATAAGAGTCGCGCTTGCTGACGCTCGCCTTGGCGAGACCAACCGCCGAAAATCAGATAGACCGATAGGGCCAAATACAGGCCTATCAGCCCATACAGAGGAATCGCCGTATTTTCGCTGATTGCGAGCAACAGTGATGGCATCTTCGTCACGATCCGCCATTAAAAAGTAAACCTGTTTCAAGCACAGGGCTCGAATGTCAGTCACAGCCTCACGTCACCAACCCCTTCGTCACCATCATAAACACGTCCTCCAGCGTCGGCTCTTTTTCGGCGAAGGAAATCAGCCCGCAATCGGCGGCGGCCAACTGACGCATCAAGCGCTGCACGTCGGCGTCGGAGCCTTTCATTTCCACCGTGCAACTCCGTGTGTTCACTTCAATGTGCTTCACGTTGGGATCACTCTTGACAAGTCCGACTCCCGCGTCGGGATTCCCCGTGAAGCGGATTTCGATATGCCGATTGGTCGTGATCTTGCGATAGACTTTATCAATCGGACCGTGCAGCAACAGTTGCCCCCGCTCGATAATGCCGATGCTCGTGCAGCAATCGGCCAGCTCCGTGAGAATATGACTGGAAATGAGAATCGTCTTGCCCATCTTGCGCAGTTCTTTGAGCAAAACCTTCACTTCCAACCGCGCGCGGGGGTCGAGCCCACTGGCCGGTTCGTCGAGAATGAGTACCGGCGGATCGTGAACCAACGTTTTCGCGAGGCACAATCGCTGCTTCATGCCGCGGGACAAACCATTCACGTAATCATCTCGCTTGTGCGTGAGGTCCAACAATTCCAGTACGTCAGTGAGCACCTGCTTCCGCCGTGCGGCGGGCACCTGGTACGCCACGGCAAAAAAATCCAAGAACTCCCACACTTTCATGCCGTCGTACACGCCGAAATTGTCGGGCATGTAGCCGATACTCCGCCGGACGGCAATCGGATCGCGCGTGACGCTGTGTCCATTCACGAGCGCCTCGCCGTGCGTCGCCTTGAGCAGCGTGGCCAGAAAGCGAATCGTCGTGCTCTTGCCGGCCCCGTTGGGCCCGATAAAGCCAAACATCTCTCCCGCGGGAATCTTGAGATTCAAATTCTGCACGGCCACAAAGTCGCCATAGTGCTTGCCAAAGTTGGTAATTTCGATCATGGCGACTCATCGGTTTCTGTTGAGGTCACAACGTCCGCCGGACTGTTCACATCCGGCTGCCGCGTGGCCAGCGGTCCATATTCTAAGTGCGCGATGACCACCGTCACCCCCTTGCGCTGCGAAGCCTCGGGCAGAATCTCCATCCCCGGCACTGCTTCATCGATGACGCCCACCAACCGCGTTTCCTCGCGCTCTTTGGAAAGCGGGTCATGCTTGTTCTCGAACAGAAACGCCAGTTGCAGTAGCGGATCAACGCTCATCGTCGGCACCACCCGCACTTCCGCGGCCGCTTCCCGTTCCAAGGCGAATGGCAACTTTTTCGGCTCTAAAGCGAGCGGCTTCATCCCCAACACCACTGTCCGCCCCCCTTTAAGCTCGCCCAGCCAACATCCTTCGTAGCGCGTCTTTCCCGCGGCATCGAAAGTGCGCCGCACGACGGCCACATCCCGCAACGCTAGCTGCGACCGATTCTCCACCTGCTCAAGCCCTCGCGACGAAGTTCCCAACCGCAGCGGCCCGTCGAGTTGCAAAATCTGCTCGGCATGAATCAATCGCGTGGCCGAGGAGGCCACCGTCAGTCCATCCAAGCGCGGAGCGCTGCTTTCGTCGAACACCACCGAAGAAAGCAAGTCCGTCGGATCGGAGTCATTCGCGGGGAACGGCAACACCAGCGCCGCCTGCTCGTCGGGGAATTCAATTTCATAGGTCGTCGAAAGCGAGGAATACATGGCCGTGAATCTTGTGAGCACGCCCCTGTCGTTGGCACCCTGCAATTCCAAAATCGCCACCTCGGTCTGCGCGCGGACGAAGCCGATGTCGAGCTGCGCCTGCTTCACAATCGCCCAGGTGCCAAGAACCGCCAGGAACGGCACGGCAATCCAAGCCCATTCGACGCGGTTGATCGTGTAAAACACGAGCCAATTCACCGGCACGAGCACGAGCAAATAAAACGCCAACGTCCCCAGCACAAACCCCGCTCCCGGCACCTGCACGCCCGCCGCCACCAGCAATAACTCCCGCGCCACTTGTGCGACCGGCGAAAACTCATCCCAGCCGGCAATCCCCCCGGGTCGATCCACGCTCAGTTCCGTCGGATCTTCCGTGACCGGGAATGGCCCCGCTGGTTGGTTCAGCGCGATGGTCGTTTGCCGTGTATTGGCCTGCGCCTGGGCATCGCGCGCGAACAGCCGCAGCGGCGTGGTGAAGTGCGCATCAAGCCGCCGCTGGTTAAAATCAACCCAATCGACCTGCGTTGCCCCAAACAGACCTGCCGAGAAAATTCGCCGTGGCCGCTGCAACAGCCCACCGTTCAAGAAGCCATCGAAGCCGGGCCAATTGATGAAATCGCGTTCCGAAAGTTGCAGCGCCGAAACCGTGATCGCGCCGCGTCCCACGTTCCTGCTGCAAAACAAGGCCTCCGCGCCAGCCACGTCCACACTCCCCGCACGCAACTTGAGTGCGATTCCCGAAAGTGGCTGGCTCGGCTTGAGCGGCGCAATCGCCGTGCCACTTTCGCGGCGACCCCAATACGCCGACAGCGGCAGGAGATCCTCGGCGGTGAACTCGCGCGGCCCACCATCCTCGGCGGGCAAAAACGGTTCGAGAAAACTTCCCTTGAGCGACGCCAGCGAATCAGGCCCATTCACAATCAGCCGCCCACCCCAATGGAGCCAATCCAACAGCGCCTGTTGCTGGGCCACCGAAAATCGCATTGGATCAACTTCATCCCAAATGATGTACGCCACGCTCGTCCAGGTGAACGGATTCTCGGGCAACGGAACCTCGGCCCCCACCTTCGCGAGCGTCACTTGATAATGCACCCGCGAGCTTTCCGCGAATTCTTTCTCCCACGGTGCCCGCACCGTGTTGGTTACTTTGAGAAACGCATATCTCTCCGGCTCCTTGGCGAGCACCACGATGTTGTACTGATAGGCGGGGATGCGCTCGAGCTTCGGCTGATAGAGAAAAACGTCCGCTCCCGAATCGCGATCCACCAACTGCGCCCGCAGCCGCGTCGCCTCGGTTCGTTGCGGCAAAAAAAGCTCCCCCTCGATCTCGCGCTCTTTCCCTTTGACAAGCGTCACGTCGCGACTCACGCGCAATCCAAACCGGGAATGTTCGAGCGCCACCGCCTGGCGATTGTCGTCCACCAACTCGGCCGCGAAGCGGCCGATGAAATCGTTGAAGTTGGCCTGCATCGGCTGGTAGGTCGCGGTCCAATGCCCCGGCTTCAAAGCAAGCGTCGGGCCTTCGTCCGCAACGGCATCAACCGACTCTTCCCCAAAGCGCGGTCGGAGCGGCCCAATCTCCAGCGGCGGCTTCCGCTGTTCTGCTTCCTTTTGTTGTTCAGTCTTCTCGGCAGCGGACTGCTTGTCGGTTGATGCGTCAGCCGCTTCGGATGGCTCTTGAGTTTGAGCGAAGATACCCTGGGAACTTGCTAGCAAAACGCTAGTGAAAATGATCGTAACAATCCACAAGCTCGGCCAAAGAGGGACGTGCTGGCAAGTTGCCGGTCGAGAGTGCTGTCGTTTGATCTGCATAACACTGCCATTTTAGCCAAACTCCCCGGTTCTCGCAGCCCACTCACTGGTGACTTGTGCGTACTTTGGCATGGTGCTGACTCCAGGCGTTTGCTATTTCTCCGCTTCCTGGGAAGTCTCTTTCACGGTCATTGCCCTCAATGTCGCTCATGGTTTCCGCATTTTCGCGCATCCTTGGCTCGATCACTTGTCTGGCGCTGCTGATTGCCGCGACTGGCTGTGCGAGCCTGCCGTTCCAAGACAAAGAACGCACCTCGATCATCACCCCCGCCATGCGCATCGCGGCCATCCGCGAAGCCGGCGCTCGGGCGCGGGATACCGATGCCACCGAACAGGCCCGCTCAGTCGACGAACTCGTCGCGCAAATCCGCACCGAACGCGATCCCCTCGTCCGCCGCGCGATCCAAGAATCGATGGCGGAATATCAAACTCCGCTAGCGCGCAACGTACTGATCGCGGGCCTCAAGGACGACGATCTCGACGTGAAGCTCACCTGCTGCCGCAAGCTCGGCATGCGGGGCGAACCCGAAACCGTCGCGGCCTTGCGAGGTGTGCTCGAATCGGCCGAAGAACTAGATCTGCGGTTGGCGGCCACCGATGCCCTCGGCCAGATCAACACCCCCGAAAGCATCGAAGCCCTGTCGCTTGCCGTCAAGGACCGCGACCCGGCCCTCCAATTTGCCGGCGTCGAAGCGCTCAAAGTACTCAGCGGCCAAGACCTCGGCAACGACGTGAAAGCCTGGCAGCAATTTACCGAGCAAGGCCCAGCCGTCGCGGAGCCCAAGACATCAGTCGCCGACAAAGTCCGCCAGTACTCGCCGTTTTAATGGCACACATTTCTGCCCATCCCAGTCATTCCCGCGCAGGCGGGAACCCAGACGTGTGACACTGCACTTGATTCCCGCCTGCGCGGGAATGACACTACATACCAGCAGCTAGCACCCCTCTTCATCTCTCGTTGTTTCACGCAAAATACCCACCTTCTCGCTGGGACATCTTCGCGGACATTAACACTTTTTTTGGTGTCAATTCTGACGGCCCCTGACCCGATACCAACTCCTACGGACAGCTTCGCGCTGCCCAATATTTGAGTGCTGTGTGCCGAGTGAGTGTGTGTGGGACTTCTGGCGGAAGGCGTCACGCCAAGCACTGACGAAGATCGCACCGCGGGGATTTTGAACATCGCTTCGTTCGAGGCGACGGGTTTCGTAGATTCAGGGGGAGTGACTCGATGCAACGTGGGTTGCCAGAATACGCGCGGATTCGCAAGAATCCGTGGTTGATTCTCTTTAGTGCGGTCGTGGCTGCCAATCTGCAGTTCGCGCTCGCCCAGGATTTCTCCATCGAGAGCGATCCCTTTGACACGTCGTCGACGCTCGATTCGCATGTGCCGCGTCAAAATCTGCTGTGGCAATCGACCGTCAAAGGCTATTTGAGCGACACCGCGCGGCCCCAACAAACCCGTGGCAAGTCGGTCACACCCACACCGACCAAGGCAGAGCCAACAAAAACTGAGCCCGTTCTGGCCGAACCCCTCAAGGTTGCCGACCGGCCTCAATCTTCCTTGGCCAGTCCCAGTGCCAACAAATCGCCTTCGCCGTTCAGCAAGTGGATTTCTCCACGCTCCTCGACGAATCGCCCTCCCGCGATTCCCTCCACCGAGATTACACCCACGCCCCAAAGTCCGTCCACTGTGACGGACGAGCCTGAAGCTATTCAGGAAGAAGTCACCGATCAAGAGCCTGGTCGGCTGGAGGTTCTCAATCCTCCCGTTGTGCCTGAAGTGGCCCGCCGCACGGTTCCTTCACGCCAACCCCTGCGCACACCTAGCCGACGCATCGGCGAAGTGCTCGACCAGCAACGCATGCCCACCGATAGCGAGATCGCCGAGGAAGAACTCAACGCCACCCCGCTCAACAACTATCCGGAACCAAAATCCGCGCCCGATGAAAGCACGCTCCAGACGATCCCCGTCGAATTGCCGCCGCTCTCACGCAATCAAAAGGCTTTGCGGGAACACGTCCGCCGCGTTTTGCGCTATTACTACGACCGACCGCTCAACACCCGCGATCGTAGCCCCTGGGAAGTGATGCACTGTGCGCTCTCCTACGAAGTTCACAGCCGCATCCTGCAAGGCGGGCCGCAAGGGAAACCCGTTTCAGCCGTCGGTTGGCTCTGCTTCAATCAATCGTGCCGACGCATGAACCTGATGTACGTCGATGACGAAGGGGAAATGAACGTCCGCGTCGGACCCGCTTTGCAAGGCCATCGCGGCCAATTGCTGGCGATCCTCGCCCAAGCCAAGGTCAGCAGCGAATATCCGATGCTCATCGATGGTCACGAGTTCAAGATCAAGGATCTCATCAAATCCGAGATGGAAACCTGTTACCCGCGGACCGAGCTCACTTTCAAGCTGATTGGCCTGATGCACTATCTCGACACCGAAACCCAATGGGTCAACGATCAGGGAATGCAATGGAACATGCGTAAGCTGGTCTCGGAAGAGCTGAAGCAGCCCATTCGCGGGGCCGCCTGCGGTGGCACGCATCGGCTCTCCGGACTCACGCTGGCTTACAAGACTCGCCAAGCGCGGGGCGAATCGGTCGACCGTGAATACGCCCAAGCCCAGCGCTTTGTCGCTCAACACCAACTTTACACCTTCCGCACACAGAACCCCGACGGCAGCTTCAGCACCAACTGGTTCCAAGGCCGCGAAGACGAACCCGACATCGACCGCAAGCTCAAGACCACCGGCCACATGCTGGAATGGCTGCTCTACTCGTCGACCGACCGCGAGCTTAAGAGCCCCCGGACCACCAAGGCTGTCTATTTCTTGACGAATCTGATGTACCAAAATCGCTATCGTGATTGGGAAGCGGGGCCTTTGGGACATGCCATTCATGCCTTGGTCGTGTACGACCGGCTGATGTTTTCCAAGTATGACGCCCCCGGCGACATGCCGATGGCGATTCGCGACACCACCCTCACCGGTGCGCGGGGTAACCGTTGAGCTTTTCGATTCTTCCATTGAAGAACCGCCCTTTCTGCACTACATTGCAGACTCTCGCGGGCGTTGGCTGGCTCTTTCTTGTTGAACTTATGGGGACACGGCGTTTCTCTCGAAACATCGTGCGATGAGTGGATGGCACCGTTGTCGAAATTCACCGAGCATCTCCAGGCGTTTTGCGAAATCGCCATTCGCCTCGCCCAACACGAAGATGCCGACGCCCTGCTGTTTCTCCTCGAAAGTGCCCTCGATTGGAAAAAACTCCGCGAAATCACCGGCAAACAACACGTCTTGCTGGCCAGCGACCATCAGGAGCACCTCGTCGGAGCCGAGGATTTTGACTTCGACACCGTGCTGCTTAACATCCCCGATAGCCCCGTCTACGAGCGCCTGACCCAAGCGCTCTTGGAAAGCGTTGCCGACGACTTGCTCACGCCTGGTGCTTGCGTGGTGGCGCTCTACAGCGGCTTTGAAGTCGACACGATTGACTCGGTGAGCGTCATCAATCTCGACGAGCACTTGGGCCGTCTCACCGTGCATGACCTCCGCCAACTCGAAACCCGCGTGCCGCTCGACACGCTCAAGACCACCGTCGACTTGGCGGTCGACATCGGCCGCGAAGGCCGGGAAGGTAAGCCGGTCGGCACGCTGTTCGTTGTCGGCGACCACCGCAAAGTGCTCAAGCACTGCCACCCGCTTGGTTTTGACCCCGTGCGCGGTTACAGCGTTGAAGAACGCCGGTTGGAAGATTCCAAGGTCCGCGAATCGGTGAAAGAAATCGCCCAGCTCGACGGAGCGTTCATCGTGTCTTCCGATGGCACGATTGTTGCCGCCTGTCAGTACATCTCTGCCCCCGCCGCCGAGATCACGCTCAGCAAAGGTCTGGGGGCCCGCCATTGGGCCGCCGCCGCGATCAGCCGCGCGACCGCCGCCGTCGCCATCACGGTGAGCGAATCCAACGGCACGGTCCGCCTCTTCCAAAACGGCGAAGTCATGCTCCGCATCGAACCCTTCCGCCGCGCGATGAAATGGAAAGATTTCGAGTACGACCCGCCCGGCGAGCGGTGATTCGAATCGATTCTCTCCCGCTACAAGTGGCCAGCTTTTACAGCTTGGAATCTGCTTGCGTCTTTGCGGAAACCCGCGAATTTCCACAACTTCCCTGGCAAACTCTTGCAATCCTAGCCACAATTATTAGAGCGCTAACCGTTATCTCCTTTTCTATGAGAGGACAAGTGACGTGCTGAAATATGATTTTGAAGAAAGCCTCGGCTATTGGCTCACTTTGGCCCATCACGCCTACATCAGCGAGCTTAAGGATCGACTGGCTCCGCATGGGATCACGTTTCGTCAAGCCGAGATCCTGGGTTGGCTCGCGCTCGAAGGTCCCTTGCCTCAAGCTGATTTGGCCAGCCGCATGTTGATTGAACCTCCCAGCCTCGTGGGGACTCTTGATCGCATGGAAGCGAGCGGACTCTTGGAGCGCAGAATCTGCCCCGAAGATCGCCGCAAGAATCTGGTGCATACGCTCCCCGCCGCGGAAGAGATGTGGGAGAAAATTGCCACCTGCGCTCGCCATGTCCGCGCCCAAGCCATCGAAGGTCTCACCGACGACGAAGCCACGACCCTCAAGAAGCTGCTGGAAAAAGTTCGCGACAATTTTGTCGTACTGGCACCCGTGGAGAGCGTTTCATGATGCGCCGCTTGAACTTCATCATCGTTCTCGCGTGGACCAGTGCCGCGCTGGAAGTTCTTGCGCAAGGCCCTCCCGACGGGCCACCGCCCCCCTCGCCGATTGTTGCCGCCACGGTGGTCGAGCAATCCGTCTCCGCCACGCAAACCTTCGTCGGCACGGTCATGCCGCTGCGCGTCGCCACGATTGGTAGTGCCGTCGCTGGCCGCGTGATTGAACGCCCCGTCGAAGAGGGAGATCGCGTCGAGAAGGATCAGAAAATCGCCCAACTCCTCACGAGCACGATTGCCCTCGAAGTCGCCGGCGCGGAAGGGGAACTTCAACTCCGTCAAGAACAATTGGCCGAACTCGAAAACGGCAGCCGCCCCGAGGAAATCGCCCAAGCCGAGGCCCGTATGGCCGCCGCCGCGGCACGTCAAGAATTCCTCGACTCGCGTTATGCCCGCTTGCAAAATTTGCTTAGCTCCCGCGGCGCTGTCACCGAGGAAGAAGTCGAGGAAGCGAAATCCCAAGCCATCGAAGCCCAGCAAATTTATCTGGAAATGAAGGCCGCCCACGACCTCACCCTGGCGGGCCCGCGGCAAGAAACCATCGCCCAAGCCCGTGCGCAAGTCGCGATCCAGGAAGCCCTGGTCGAAAAACTCCGCGACCAACTGCAAAAGCACACCGTCTACTCGCGCTTTCCCGGCTATGTCACCCGGAAGCTCACCGAAGTGGGAGCCTGGGTCAATCCCGGTGACTCAATCGCCGAAGTCGCGGCTATCGACGAAGTCGACGTGCTCGTGCAAGTCGTCGAACGCTACATCTCCTATGTGCATACCGGTTCGGTGGTGCGTGTTGAAATCCCCGCGATCCCCGACCGACTGTTCACCGGCAAGGTCATCACGGCGATTCCCCAGGGCGATATTCGCGCCCGGACGTTCCCGGTGAAGATTCGCGTGTCAAACGAAATCAGTTCCGCCGACGGACCCCTGTTGAAGCCTGGCATGTACGCCCGCGCGGTGCTCCCGGTTGGCGAGCAAGTTATCGCCACGCTCGTTCCCAAGGACGCCATCGTGCTGGGTGGGCCACAACCGATGGTGGTGATCGTCAACGGTGCCGCCGAAACCGGACAAACCGGCACGCCGGCACCAGTCCCCGTGCAACTCGGCGTGGCCGAAGGGGAATGGATTCAAGTCACCGGCGGCGTGAAAGCCGGCCAACTGGTCATCGTGCAAGGCAACGAGCGCATCCGACCCGGACAAACCGTAACCGTCTCAAGCATCGTGGCGGCACCGTGAAAACAAATTCGTTATTTAGCCCCGCCGCTTGCGGCGGGTCTGTGTGAACGTGAAGTGCATCGCGGAGCAAGCTCCGCGGCTAAATATTCAAGAGTTCTCCCATGCAGTTAGTCGAAGTCTTCGTCCGCAATCCCATCAAAGTCACCGTCGGCGCACTGCTGACGGTGCTCTTCGGTTCGATTGCGCTCATGCGGATGCCGCTGCAACTCACCCCCGAGGTCGAAACACCGACCATCACCATCACCACCGTTTGGCCCGGCGCGAGTCCCCAGGAAATCGAGCAAGAGATCATCGTCGAGCAGGAAGAACAACTGCAAGGGGTCGAGGGTTCGCGCAAGCTTTCGTCCGAAAGTTCCGACTCCGCAGGTGTGATCACCATTGAGTTCAACGTCGGCACGAACATGGATCAGGCGTTGCTTAGGGTGAACAGCCGTTTGAACCAGGTGCCCCAGTATCCGGAAAATGTCGACCAACCAGTGATCACCACCGCCAATTCGGCGAACCAGCCGATTGCCTGGTTCATTTTGGGCACACTGGCCCCGTCACGCGAGAAGATCGAAGCCTTTGCCAACGAACATCCGAACATCAAGGATGAGCTCCTCAAGTGCGCGCAAACCGACAATCCCGGTTTGAAATCGCTGCGTCTACGCAAGTTGGCTGCGGAACACCCCGAAGTGGCCTTCCTCTTGCCCCCTCCCGACCTAGACGTCACCAAGCTTCGCCGCTTTGCCGAGGATGAGATCGAAGCCCGCTTCGAGCGCGTCGCCGGCATCTCTCAAGCGAACGTGCTTGGCGGTTTGGAAGATGAATTGCAGGTAATCGTCGATCCCGAAAAGCTCGCCGCTCGCCAACTCACGGTCGCCCAAGTTCGCGACGTGCTGCGTGGCCAAAACAAAGACACCTCCGCCGGCGATTTTTATGAAGGCAAACGCCGCTGGGTGGTCCGCGCCCTGGGTGAATTCCGCACCCCCGAACAAGTCGAAAACCAACTCCTCGCCGTCCGCGACGGTGCCCCCGTGTTCGTCCGCGACGTGGCCACCGTGAGCGTCGGCTACAAAAAGCCCGACGGAGTGGTCCGCCGCTACGGCGATTCCAACATCGCGATCAATACGATCCGCGAATCCGACGCCAACGTGCTCGACATCATGGCCGAGCTGCGCGTGGCCACCGCGCAACTCAATCGTGAAATCCTGAATCCCAAGGGTTTGATGCTCAGCCAGGTCTACGATGAGACCGAATACATCAACTCCTCCATCGGCTTGGTGATCGAAAACATCTTCGTCGGCGGTGCCCTGACGATGATTATTCTGATGCTCTTTCTGCATCTCGGTTGGGTCACCCTCATCATGTCGGTGCCCATTCTGCTCACCGCGCTGGCGGCCGTCTACATTTCACCTTGGTTCTTCGCGGTCACCGTCGGTCTCATCATCGGCGTCGGCTTCCTCTCCGCCCGCGGAGCCTTGGTCGTCGGCCTTTCAATCCCCATGAGCATCGTCGGCACCTTTTTGGTAATGGACCTCTTGGGCCGTTCGCTCAACGTGATCAGCCTCGCCGGCCTCGCGTTCGCCATCGGCATGTTGATCGACAATGCCGTGGTTGTGCTCGAAAACATCTACCGCCGTTACTCACTCGGTGAGTCCCCCGTGCAGTCGGCGGTCCGCGGCACGCAAGAAGTCTGGGGCGCGATCATCGCCTCGTCGCTCACCAACATCGCGGTATTCCTCCCCGTGCTGTTCATCGAAGATCAGGCCGGCCAACTGTTCCGCGACATCGCGCTCGCCATCAGCGCGGCCTTGGCCTTGTCGGTCGTGATCGCCGCCACCGTCATCCCCGCCGCTTCGGCGCGATTGTTCCGCAGCAATCAAAAGCTCACCGGCTTCGACGACGTTCCCCATCCCACTCCGGCGGCTCCCACCAAACGCTCCGTATTCGTGCGGTCGGTGATGGGCCTCGGTGGATTGTTCAACGACAGCGTCGTCGGTCTCAATCGCTTCGTGCTGCGAAGCACGTTCAGGCAGTGGGCCACCATCATCGTGATGGTCGCCGCGAGCGCGCTCGTCAGTTGGGCCCTCTGGCCCAAGTCCGAATATCTCCCCAGCGGCAATCGCAACCTCGTCTTCGGCATCATCATCCCCCCGCCCGGGTACAATCTCGATCAATTGATGTCGCTCGGTCAGATCGTCGAAGATGAACTGCGGCCCTATTGGGATGTCGACGAAAGCACTGATCTCACAAAACTCCCATTCCCCGCGATTGAAGATTTCTTCTTCGTTGTGCGGGGGCGATCCGTGTTCCTGGGTCTGCGAGCGAAAGATCCGTTGCGCGCCGGTGAGTTCGTGCCGCTCTTGTTTGGCCTGGGAAGCAAGCTCCCGGGGGCGATTGCCGTCGCTCAGCAATCAAGTCTCTTCGAGCAAGGCCTCGCCGCGGGCCGCACCATCGACGTGGAAATCACCGGCCCCGAGATTGAAAAACTCGTGCAACTCGGTGGGCAAATCTTTGGTCAGGTCATGACCACCATGCCCGGCGTGCAAGCCCGTCCCTTGCCAAGTCTCGACCTCTCCAGCCCCGAACTCCATGTTGTCCCCAAACTGCTCCAAGCCGCCGAAATGCAGATGAGCTCCGCGGAACTCGGCTTCACGGTCGACGCGCTCGTTGATGGGGCTTATGTCAGCGACTACTTTCTCGAAGGCAAGAAAATCGACCTCACCGTCATGGGCGAGGAACAATACGCCGACCAAACCCAACTCGTCGGCGCGGTTCCCATCGCCACCTCACTCGGGCAACTTGTCCCCCTCAACGCGCTCGCCGACGTCACTATGGCCAGTGGCCCCGAACAAATCAACCACCGCGAACGCACGCGCGCGATCACCATCGCCGTCACCCCGCCCCCAGCGATGGCGCTCGAAGAAGCCATGAGCTTTATCGAATCCACCATGGTCCAGCCCCTCCGTGATGGCGGGCAACTCGACGGCGGCTACCGCATCGCGCTCGCCGGCACCGCCGATAAGCTCCGTGAAACTTGGCTCTCGCTCCGCTCGAACGTGTTGATCGCGCTCTTAATCACATACCTCTTAATGGCCGCGCTGTTTGAATCGTGGCTTTATCCGTTCGTGATTATTTTGAGCGTGCCCTTGGGCGCGGTCGGCGGCATTCTGGGCCTGACGCTCCTCAATTTCTTCGTGCTCCAGCCGCTCGACGTGCTCACCATGCTCGGCTTTATCATTTTGATTGGCACGGTCGTGAACAATCCGATTCTCATCGTCCACCAAGCGCTCAACCACATGCGCGAAGACCGCATGAACCCCACCGACGCGGTCCTCGAAAGCGTTCGTACCCGCATCCGCCCAATCTTCATGACCACCATCACCACCGTCCTCGGCCTGTTACCGCTGGTAGTGTTCCCCGGTGCGGGCAGCGAACTCTATCGCGGCCTGGGGAGTGTGCTGCTGGGCGGCCTGCTTTCCTCGACTTTCTTCACGCTGATTTTCGTGCCGGTGCTGTTTATCCTGAGCCTCAACGTCAAGCACGCGATCTTCGGCCAAGGATCCGACCTTCACGGCGACGAAGACCTCGATCAGCCCTCGCAAACTCACATTCAAGCTCCTACCTCGCTCAATGGCGGCGCACAAAAAACGCGCGGTCATGCCATCCCGACATAACCACGCGCCGTCACCAGGACTCGGACTGCTCGCTTCAGCGACCAGTAATTATTTCTCAGCCTACCTCATCGACAACGTATCACTCGGCACCACCTGTGACATCACCACCGGCGTGTAACGTAGGCCTTTGAGCAACCGCTCGACCGCGCTGTATTCCGCTTTCACCGAGGGCAGGCTCTTGGCCACGTGAGCTTCAAAATCAGCGCGCACTTGGCGGCGGAAATCGTTGCACAACTTGTTCAATTGCTGACGATCCGCGGCAGTCGCCGCCGCGCCGTCCCGCAGCATATCGGCCATCAACTGGTTCAAGGCCACGCGGTACTCAGCATAACGCGGCCCCGCCACCAACGCCGGCCAGTAAACCGTGCCCGTGCTGAAATCAACTTCATTCTCCGAGAGCGGATACTCAAGCGCTGCCCGCAAATCTTGCCGCGACTGGCTCAACTGCTTGAGCTGGTGCAACTCTTCCCGGCGCACGATGCGGTTGACCCGCTCTTGATGGTTGTAGTCGGTGATCATGTTTTTCCACTCGAAGTGAGTTTTTCCCAAATTGATAAAGTTGTCCAGCCGCATCGAGTACGCCTGTTCCCGCAGAATCTCGGCTTGGGCATCGAGCAAGTTGAAATCGCCCTGAGCACGGGTCAAAGCGGCCTGCCCGCGCAGCACGCCTTCCTGATAGGTCGACGAATGGCGATGGGGTGCCTCGGGAGGCGAAAACGCAAACGATGCTTGTGGATCACGGTCGATCCAGGCGCTGGTTTCGGCTTGGCTTGTGGTTGTGAACAAAATCGCGACGACGGCGGCGAGCATGGGGAGTGTGCTACGCATGACTGGGTCTCCTATGTGTGGGTGAGGAAGTTGTTGAATTGGCGACTCACCCTTACAAGCGAAAACCGCCGCCCAAACGGACAGAAAATTCTCAAAAAATTTCCTCGCCCTCAAAAAAATGGCCGAAAACCGCCAAAAAACGTCACGCCCATTTAGCCCCGGGTGATTTTGAAAGTCCTGCTTTCAAATACACCCGGGGGTGCCCGGGGCCGCCCTGGTTCCACCTTTGCCCCCCACCCCACACCCCCTACCATAAATTGCAACACATTTCCCAATTCATCGCTAATAATATTAATAGGCCATGTCCCACTTCATCCGAACCAATCTTTCCGTACCCATCACCCTCATGCTGCTGTTCATCGGAATCTCGACAAGCACCGCCAGTCGCGCCGCGGAAACCGACGCAACACCGCTGGTGATCGCCCATCGCGGCGCGAGCGGCTACCTCCCCGAACACACCCTGCCAGCGGTCGCGCTGGCCCACGGCCTCGGTGCCGACTTCATCGAGCAAGATATTCTCCTCTCGAAAGATAACGAGCCGATCGTCATCCACGATCGCTTCCTCGACTACGTCACCAACGTCGCGCAAGTTTTCCCCAACCGCAAGCGCTCCGACGGTCATTACTACGTCGCCGATTTCACGCTCGTCGAGCTCCGCAACTTACGTGTCCACGAACGCACCAACCCTGCCACCTCCCGGCTGCAATTCCCCGCGCGATTCCCCCTCGACAAGGGCAACTTTACCCTCGCCACGCTAGCCGAACATATCGAACTCATTCAAGGCCTCAACCACACCACTGGCCGCAACGTCGGCCTGCTCGTTGAAATCAAAGACCCGGCCTGGCAACGTGAACAAGGCCAAGACCCCAGCCGGGTCGTGCTGGAGACGCTAAAGAAGTACGACTACAAGACGCGCGACGATAACGCCATCCTCCAATGCTTCGATGTTAACGAAGTCCGCCGACTCCGCACGGAACTGCACACCGATCTGCGGCTCATTCAACTCATGAACGAGCAAACACTGAAGTTACCCGCCGACGCCGGTCGCGCACAACTCATCGCCGCGCTTGAAAAAATCGCCACCCACGCCGACGGCATCGGCCCGTCGCTCGAAATGCTCCTTACCAAAAGCCGCATCCCCGATGACCCCCAAATCACCGACCTCATCGATCTCGCCCACGACGCGGGCCTCGAAGTCTATTGCTACACCTTCCGCAGCGAGACCGTCCCTCCACAATTCGCCACCTTCGCCGAACTCGTGGAAGCCTTCACCGCCGCCGGCCTCGACGGCTTCATCACCGACTACGCCGACAAAGTCCGCGAACATCTCCCCGCCCCAGTGCGCTAAATCTCCTGCCCCGATCCGCATTCAGCCCATCATTCCCGCACCACTTGGCCACCCTTGCCAAGTTCATAGTCGAGCTTCTTGTTTTGGCCCGTAAACGCCTTCGATTGGCTTCTGCGCAATGCCATTCATGACTTTCGGCTCGGGAATTTTGCTCCGGAAACACGAAACTCGATTTTAGGTGACAAAATTAAACCCTTTTGACCGTATGGACTTTCGCCCCGCACGAGAAAACTCGAACGATCCGAATTTTGCAGGTAACTAAACCCAGTGGGTTATGTTCCTGAGCGATTCCCATGTGGTCCGTCCGCCTCTTGAGTTTTGTCACTTTCAGAACTCGCCTCGTCCTGCGATTGCCGTCGTTCGAGTGCGAACGAGGGACCAAAACTCCAACCCCTTGTGGAACGGTGGTTGAGACCCCAAAGTGACAAAACTCGTTGGTGCCAAAAATTCAAATTGTCAAAGAACGCGCCGCAGTATTTCATGGCGTGAGTGCACGCGTGACAGCTCCCATTATCGCGATTGATGAGGCCACCGCCACAACGATTTTTGGCCGCGCACGGGAATTGAACCACTGAGACTCGGCGGGCACGGAGTGGCTTGATAATTTGACATTTCCGCGAAGGCGGGAATTGGCCACGAAAAGGCCCAGCGCGGCCTCTGGCCACAACCAAAATTCATTGAACAGGAATAAACAGAGGGAGCAGAGGCAATTTCTGGATAGTAGCTTTGCTTCCTCTGTTAACTCCTGTTCAAAAAGTTGCGCACCTTGCGAAAACTTGAACCGTTTGTAGCAGGAAAGGACACAAAAGTATCGGGGTAGGTCAGTGCCCTGCCTGACACCCTGAAGAGTTCAAAAGTCAGTCTCTGCACGGTGGAGCCTGACCCCGGACTAGGCGATTCTGGGGCATATGCGCGCTGGATCTGCTGGCTCATGGAGTTTTTTTTGTTTTCCGCAGTAATTTGTTACCCGCGGACATGGCCGGCAGCTATAGTCAACACTGCCATCTCTACCCAGGCTTGGTCGCCCCTTCTCTTCAAGTTTGCGACGGCAAGCGAATGCGATCGCTGGTCGATTTGGTCCGGCACAACCGTATCGGTCATAACTTCGCGATCGCCTTGGCGAGTTTTACATAGGATTGTCCTCATGACTCTTTACCGATCTTTCGGCGCTTGTTTTGTTGCACTCGCGTGCGCTCCGCTTGTTTACGCGGCCAACGACGTCTGGGATGGCAACGGCGCGAATCCGCCGAACGGGATCTGGAGCACGGCGGCCAACTGGGGGGACAACACGGTTCCCGGCCTCAACGACGGCGCCACGTTCAACTTGCCCGCGACCTACACGGTCACATTCAATGCCGATCCGACCGCGATCCAGGATTTGACGCTGTCGGCCGGCAACGTGACGTTTTCTTCCGCTGCTGTTGTCGCCGATCTGCAAGCCTATTCCGCCGCCGGCGGGGGCGGACAGGACATACTGTTGAACGGCGCCGCACTCACAATCGGCACGCCCGCAACCGGTTCGATGCGGCTAAGCGCCGGCGACGACCTGACAGTGCAAAACGGATCGACCTTGTACGTCACTAACGGTGGCGTCGTCAGTTGTGTCGATTTAGTAACCGTTGGCGCGGCCGCGGGAGGCGGCAGTGGCACAATCAATCTCAACGACGCCGGGTTCGTAAATGGCACGGGCACGATCACCATCAACGCCACAGGCGCGGTGAACATCATCGGGAGCAGCAACTTCAATGCCGGCAACGTCACGATCAACGGCGGCCTGCTCACCAGCGGCGCCAATGGCGTACTCAATCTGTCGACTGGCAAAACAATGACCATCCAGAACGGCGGCCACGCCACCCTCGGAGGCAACTACGACGTTGATAACAATACCACCGTGACGGGTTTGGGCTCCAGGTTGGATATTGACGGATCCGTTTACATGAGCGCTTCGATCAATGTTCTTGCCGGAGCGGACGTGTATTCAGAAAACAATGCGACCATAGGTGCTTCTATATCGGGTAGCGGAGCTACCGTGACGCTCACGATTGACGGCAGCGGTTCTTCGGTTACCACACGAAGCACGCTGACCGTCGGCCACAGTTCCTCCGGTTCCGCCACGGTCAACGTAACCAATGGCGGCACACTGAGCCAATTGGAGGCCGAAACTATTCTGAATCCCACCGGCACGATTAAAATCACCGGCGGAACGGCCAACTTGGGCGGGCTCGTCGAAAATGGCGGGACGATCAACTTCAATTCGGGCTCGCTGAGTTACGCTGGTTTGCTCACCGTCGGGCCGGGTGGTCTGCTGGGAGAGAATATTACGCTTTTTGCCAATCGCCAGTTGACCGTCTCGGCTACCACCATCGAGCCGACTCGCCAATTGACCGTCAACGGCGGCACGCTCACGACGGACCTGGAGGTGCGCGGCACGCTGAACTTCACCGCCGGCACGCTCGGCGGCTCTGTCCGTGTGGATGGCAGCGGGATCGTCAACACGTTCAGTTCGATCAATGTGCCGATCTCCGGCAACAGCTCGAGCGGCACGATCAACGTCCAATTCAATGGGATCTCCCTTGGGAGTGCCGCCAGCTTCCGCGGGTTCAACCATCAAGGCACGCTCAACGTTGGCGGCAACGCCGTTACGCTCAACAGCGCCGGCTATGCCCGACTGGGCGCGCTGACCACGCTGAGCGGCGGCACGATTAACGCCCCCAACGGCGTGTACGTTTCGGGCGGAGGTAATCTAGTTGGCAATGGCGCCGTCAACGCCCGCGTCACCGGCGATAGCGGCTCGGTGATTGAGGCTGCCGGCGCTCTGGCGCTGGGCGATGCCGCTTCGCCGGCAGGATTCAACTATGCCGGCGAGTTGCGCACCAAGCAGTTTGCCGTCACCCTCAACAGCAGCGCGCAAGCAACGCTCGGCAATCTCACGGCGCTTGGGAGCGGCGCCGCTGCTGGGGCGCTGACCGCTACCAATGGCGTGGTCGTAGATTTCGGCGACGCCATTTCCGGCTTCGGCAGCATCAATTCCACCAATACGCTCGCCAAGCGGACAATCATCAACGGAGTCGCCCAAGGCAATTCGATGGCCCAGCCGCTGACGTTCACCGGCTATGTGAAGGGTGTCGGCACGTTCAATAACGTGATCTTCACCGGCACGTTCGACCCCGGTCTATCGCCGACGATTTTGACCGTCGGCAACCTGGGATTCTCCGCCACGAACACGCTGATCATGGAACTTGGCGGCACGGCGCCTGGCGGCGGTTACGACCAGATTCAAGCCAGCGGCACGCTGGGCTTGGGCGGAACGCTTGCGGTGACGCTCATCAATGGCTTCAACCCCGTGGTGGGAAACGCGTTCAATCTCTTCGATTGGGCCGGCTTGAGCGGAACTTTCTCCGCGATTCAATTGCCAACGCTCGCACCCGCTCTCGCTTGGAACACGTCGCAACTCTTCGCGACCGGCGTGATTAGCGTTGCTGCTGGCATCACCGGCGACTTCGATTTCGATGGCGACGTGGATGGACGTGACTTTTTATTATGGCAGAGAGGTGGTTCGCCCGCACCCTTCAGCGCCGGTGATCTCGCAGACTGGCAAGAGAATTATAGTACGCCGCCGCTGGTTGCCACGAGCGTAGCCGTGCCGGAGCCGACTGCTATGGCGCTACTTCTTGTCGGCGTGATCGCGGTTCACATTCCCCTAAGGAATGGCGCGAGAATAAGTTAGATGTATGTGGCGCAAGATTCGATTATCGTCATTCCCGCGCAGGGCTTGTCCTCGCGGGAGGGGGGCGAGAATCTAGGTTTCGCCGACTCCGTCAGGATTTCTGTCTGCGCGGGAATGACGGCCTGTCCGCACCAAGATGGTGCGGCTATTTCGCTTCGAGCTCCGTCAGATCAAGCTTCCGAAACTCCACTTCCGAGCCCTCCGCCTGAATCGCGATCTGTCCCTTCTCGGCCGTGCAATCGGTGCCCTCATTCACTAACTTGCCATTGACCCAGACCTTGATCGTATCGCCGGCGCACTCGATGATCATCGTGTTCCACTCGCCCGCGGGTTTCTCGGCATCGTCGGAGAGGTTGGCAATGTGGCGTGCCTTGTCTCCATCGGTTCCCCAGTTCTCGCGGGGGCCGCGGCGTTTTTCCATGTCGGGGACCGTGATGTCTTCGCGAATGCACCAGAAGTCGCCGGCGTCGCCGTGTGACATTTGCACTTCCAAGGATTGGGGGAACATGCTGTAGAGTGCGCGGGGGGTCGAGGCGTGGACGAGCACGCCACAATTGCCGGGTTTGCCCGCGAAGCGATACTCGACCTCCAGCCGATAGTTCTGATACTCGGCGTCGGTAATCAAATGCCCTCCGGGGGTGCCGAGGCTCAGCAGCATTCCATCGCGGACGATGAACGGATTCTTCGCGGCTGGATTCTTATCCATCTCGGGAACATCGACGTGCCAGCCTTCCAGGTCTTTGCCGTTAAAAAGACTTTGAGATGTGGCGTCCTTGGTGGCCGCAGATTCTTGCGAGAAAGTGTTGTTACTGCTGATTAATATTGTACTTAGAGATATGGCCGTTAATAGAAATTGAAGCATAGAAAAGTGCGGAAGATGAGTCATGGTAAAACCTTTGATACGATGATGTTCGTTGTCTATTGAACTGGTGCCCGACCCCGTACTAGTCCCAAGACGAGCGTGATATTGCAACCCTCATATTCTATCAACTCCGTGGAGGCTGTCTTGGCTACCGGAAATGTGCGAGAATCAATTGCCTGACCAGCGACCAGGAGCTAAACATCCGTGGAAAACGATCCGCCTATCCATCCGCATCACCATCGTCATCGCAAGATGCGGATCATTGGCGGTGTGATTTTGATATGGCTGGTCGCCTCTTATTTGCTGATCCCGTTTGCATGGGAGTACTATGCGTCGCTGCATCCTTCATTCGACGACAATCCCCGCGTGACCGAAACCGGCGATAAGCATCCTGGCGATCCACTGAATATCGCGCTCATTGGCACGGAGGCCGAGGTGAAGGAGATAATGAAGGCGGCCAAGTGGTATCCCGCCGCGGCGTTGGGTTGGGAGAGCGATTTAAGGATCGGTGCCGACACGATTCTATCGCGGCCTGATAAAGAAGCTCCGGTGAGCAACCTGTATCTCTTCGGTCGCAAGGAAGATTTGGCCTACGAGCAGCCCGTCGGCGACAATCCCCGGCATCGGCACCATGTGCGTTTATGGAAAACTCCGGCCGCGAGCGGCGACGGCCGACCCAAGTATATTGGCGCGGCCGTGTATGATGAAAAGGTCGGCTTGAGCCGCACGACGGGTCAGATCACGCATGTGACGGCACCCGACGTTGACGCGGAACGCGACTATTTATTCAAATGCCTGGAGGCGACCAATTTGCTCGCCGAGCAATACGATGTGAATGACTTCCACAAAAAGTGCTCGGGCTTCAACGGCGGCGGCGATCCGTGGGAAACCGACGGCAAGCTTTATGTGGGAGTGATTGTGAACAACGCAAATTGAAAGTAGGTCACGAATGAATTTTTTACTCGCTTGGTTGATTTTGGCACTTGGAGTGTTCGCAGCCGCAAAGCTGCTTCCTGGCGTTCACGTCCCAAATTTTTGGGATGCGGTTGTCGTGGCGGCAGTTTTCGGAGTGCTCAATTTCTTCTTGGGTTGGCTGGTCTTTGTCGTCCTGGGCATCGCCACGCTGGGCATCGGCTTTTTGTTGTTTTTCATCACGCGGCTTTTTGTGAATGCGATTCTCTTGAAACTTACCGATTCGCTGACAAATCGCATCGCGATCAACGGATTTGGCAACGCTCTTTTAGCCGCGCTGGTGATCAGCGGCGTCGGCATCTTGGCGGATATGCTTCTCTAATCCGCTGCGATTGAGTTTAGAAGTACCGGTTCACAAACGCACGCACTTCGCCGTCGAAGACTTTGTCGTCGGTGAGCGGCACGGTATAGCCGGTCGTGATAATCGTTTTGCCAACATGCACATTCAGGCCGAAGATGCCATTCACCAGCGAGAGTTCGGAATCGGGATTCCCCACGCGGAAATTTCCGCTGGCAACTGAATCGGCGTCGTTGAGTGTTTCGGTGTAGTGAGCTTCCGCTTGCCAACCGATGCGGCGGATCGTGTTACCTGGAGCGTAGTTTTGGTAAAACCACGAGCCTGTGGCCACGCTCAACGTGGCGAGATGCTGATCGTTCCATACGCCGATTTCTTCGAGACCCATGCCGCTGACGTTGGCGAAGACATCGCTCCCCGTGGTGTCGAAATCGAAGGTGAGGAACGATTGTACGTACCAGTTGCTGTTTTCGGGTGTGCAAAGTACGGCCAAGTAGGGCAGCACATGCGTTGAGTCGTTGGTCACGCGTACCAGTTGAGTGCCGTCGGCCATGCTGACCTCGAGATCATCAGCTGTGGGGGCGGAGACGCCCAGCCCCGCGGCCACCGCGGTTGTTTCCGTGGATGTCAGCAAGAATTTGACGGCACAAGCCAAATTGCCGAACTCGCTGCTGGACGAATCGGTGAGGCCGTCCGTGAGCACGGCGTTGTCGAGCGTCAGTGCCATCGGCACGCGCACCTCGACCGAGGCCTGTTGATCCCAGAAGGTTTTTTCCACGCCGGGTGCGAAGCGATTGACGTCGGTTCCCGTGGAGGTGAACGGAACATTATGAAAAAAATTGTAGTCGAAGAACACACGATCCTTAGGCAGTGGGCTGTTGTTGTCTTGAATCCTCACGCGCCCCACGATATCGCCGGCCGCGGGACTGGGTAGCAACAGCGTGATGGGATCGGGAGTAAACAGTTGATCGCCAAAGCTCGCTAAGTATTTGGAACTCAAGAGATAAGTTTCGCCGGGTGCGAGATTGGTGCTGATATCAGAATTGTCTACAGAGATTCCGCCACCCGGCGAAGGATTGGAAGGCCCCGAGGTGTTCGGTTGAGTGGTGAAGGTTGCCTCGGCGTCGTCAAAGGCAATCGTGTTGTTCTGCATGGGAATCGCCGTGAATATGCCGTGCCCTTGCTGAGCGATGATGGCCGCTTGTTGAGCGTTGAGGAAATTTTGAGGATCCGAAGTGGGATCATTGAGATAGGCGTTGGCGGCCGCTTGGTAATTGGCTTGGGCTTGAGTATCGCTAATCGTGCTCCCCTGGGCGGCGGTTACGACGAGACCAAAAGTAGTGTCGCCATTGGCATTGAGCTGATCGACCGTCTCAATGCTTGTGAAAGCGATTCCCTGAGCATCGCCAGGTAGAAACGCACCAGTCACGGCGAATTGAGCGAAGTCTCCAAGGTTTGCGATAGGAACAATTTGAACCGTGGAACCGCCAGGTATTTCGCCGCTGGGAGCATAATCGACTTCTCCCAAGAACGACGAAAAGCTTTGCACGCTGCTAGGGGTTTGGACGGTAATTTCGGTCGATCCCTGGCCGAAGAAGTCGCCTATCATATTGGGAGCACGAGCCAATCGCACGGTGAAGGACTGCGGCGTGCGCTGTCCGGTGCCGCCGAGCGAGGCCGGGGTTGCGGCGGTTCGTCCGACGCGCGAGCCTGCCATTCCACGGCCGGATTGGAATTGAGTCGGTTGCGCGAAATTCAGGTCGGCATCGGTCTCGAATTCAAAATCGTAGCTAAATTTCTCGACTTCGATCTGATCGTCGAGGTCGCTGACGAGAACGTGCTCGGTCGGTTGGGAGACCTCGGGTTTGTTTCTCCAAGGATTGGCAGGCTCGGAGCCGCAAGTGAAGTCGATGCTCAACCCGCAGCTAGCCAATGACAGCAGAGCGCCTTGCAGCGCGCGGAAACGCGATCCCATCAAGAATCCCCCCCGAGAGAGAATGAAAGTAACTTACATGGGGTATCGGTTAGGTAAGCTATGCCAGTCAAGCAATTGTTGCGGCTAACAGCAAGTTTGTTGGCTGCTAGCAGGGGAAAGCTAGGTCGTGCGGTCCTCGGTGTTGATTTGCTCACGGAGCTTGGTTGCTTCCACTTCCAGTTTCTCGATGACAGCATCAATGAGCGGTTTATCGGACTTAATAACAGGGATATCGGCTAGCATGTTTTTTGCTTGTTCCAATTGATTGAGCGCTTCCTGAAACAAACCTTGTTCGACGAGCGAAACCGAAATACTTTTCGTATAATCGAGCAACAAATCCGCGGAAACTGCGTCACGAGGGTTAATTGTCAGACCGTCGACCAGCGTGTGCTGAAAATCGGTCACAAATTGATAACCATAGTGATCTTGCTTGCTCAATAACAACTGAGAGAGCATGAACTGGTCTTGAGCGACTCCCAGGCGATAGCTGTCCACCAGCGGGCTGCTCATTAAGAGTGATCGAAATACGGCCAGAGCTTGTTCATAGTTGGCAATCGCATCGTCGATTTGTTGCAGTTGAACTTGACTTTCGGCACACACCTGAAAGCAGTTCGCTTGGAGTAACCGTATTTCAGGTGTCACTGCATCGGTAGGAAGCTCTTCGAGTGTTTTGGCGGCTATGGTGCGCAGCTTGAGCGACTCGGTCAGTAATTCTTCGTATTTCTCCGGATTCGATTCAACAAATGCGGCTGCTTGAGATTCACGCAATTTCGCTTTGGCGGCATGACCGCGCGCGCTGTCCTTGAGTCGCGTAGGATCGTTGGGTGTCTTGGCAAGTAATTCGTCCCAGGTAGCTTGCGACTGCAACAGGAAACTTTCTGCCTGAGAGAAACCATCGCTTGTGGGGGTCCAGATTCCTTGTTGAATGTGACCCAATCCTAGACCCATCTGGGAATTGGCTAATAACCGATGCAATTCTTCGTTGGTCGGACCAAGTGCCAACGCGAGCTCTCGATATTGCACACAGGCCTTTTCATGTTTTAGATAATCGGCGAGTGCTTGTTTGGCGGCGTCGCTTGATTCAAACACACCGCGATTGCTCCAAGATTTTTCCGCGATGCGTGAAAACTCCTTGTGTGTTTTGGCGATTTGCGTCAGGGCACCGATTTGATCCTCGGCATCCTTGAGCATGTTAATTTGGATGTTCAATGCTTTTTTCAAGGAGGTGTGTGCATCATCGTCCCTGCCGAGCGATGATTGAACCCGTCCGAGCAAGTAAGCAGCATCGGCGACTCTCAGCGGGGAAACTTGGTGGCTGTTGCTGAGCTCCTCAAAATAATTCTGCGCGATGCGCAATAACCGCTGACGAACTTTCTGCGTCCCAGGATCGTTGGCCAAATCACCCTCACTCACCGAAATAAGAACCTCGTCAAGAACTTTTTCGATCATGGCAAGATTACTTTCGGCGAGCCGTTGATCGGCACGCGACTTGACCGCGAAGCTGATTGACACGACCGTCGCGATCAGCAGCGTTGCCGCGATGGTGCCGATCAGCGTGGCGATCAGCGGGTTGCGCTGCGACCACCGCATCAAACGGGTCCATGGACTCACGGCCCGCGCCGAGATTGGAAAGCCTTTAAGGAAGCACTGCAAATCTTCGGCCAGCGCGGCGGCGGACTGGTAGCGGTCGTCCGGTTTCTTGGCGAGACATTTTTCGCAGATGATCCACAGGTCCAAGGGAATCTGCGAACCGCGAAAATAGAGCGTTTCCGGTGCCGCGCTCTCCACTTTTTTGAGCGTGTCGAGCAGGTTCTTGGCTTCGATTGGGGGCCTGCCCTTGAGTAAGGCATACAGCGTGCCGCCGAGCGAGTACACATCGGTGCGGTTCGAGATCAACTCGAGTTGCCCCTTGGCTTGCTCGGGAGGCATGTAGTTCGGCGTGCCCATCGTTTGGCCGGTTTGCGTGTAGCCTTCGTTTCCGACGAGCTTTGCCAACCCAAAATCCGCCAGCAGCGGTTGGCCCGATTTGTCGAGCATGATGTTCGCCGGCTTGATGTCGCGATGGATCACGAAATGATCGTGGGCATATTGCACCGCGCGGCAGACGGCCTCGATCAATCGGGCGGCTTCCTTCGGCTTGAGCCGTGGTTTGCCGGGACCGACATAGCTTGCCAAGTTTTCTCCCTCGATGTACGCCATCGAGAAATAGTGATTTCCTTCGTGCTCACCCGCATCATACACTTGCACAATGCCGGGATGATTGAGCCGCCCCGCGGCGGAGGCTTCGTCGCGGAAGCGAGCGATATCTTCCGCCGAACTGAGGCTGCCTCCCGCGATGACTTTCAGGGCGACCGTGCGGCCGACGTTTTTCTGATAGGCCTTGTAAACCACCCCCATCCCGCCACGGCCGATTTGCTCGATAAGTTGATAATCGCCGATCTCGCCGATGTAACTCGTCGCGGGAATTTCGGCCTGCGTGTGCAGAGTCATCAGCGACTGGGCATCACCGCCGGTCGCCTTGGTATCCACGGTGGGCAGAAATTGCGCGATCGTTTCAGCGAGGTCCGCTTCGGTTTGTTTGCCGATTTTCAGGCTGGCGAGGAAGTCGTTCTCGTTGGCACCGGCGTGCTGGGCGAGCAGATCGGCGACTTCATGGTGCAATTGGGTGGACTCGGTCGAGAGCTGTTTCAAATACAGCTCGCGCTCCGTGAGAGAGAGCGACAACGCCGCGTTGAATTTTTCTTTGACTTCGTCCCAAGGATGTTCTGCCATTCATGAGCTCCGTGATAATTCGCGGTAGAGCCACGCCTTGGCTGCCGCGAACTCCTGCTTGACCGTGCTGGGGGACACGTTCAAGAGGTCCGCCGTTTCGTCGACCGAGTACCCTCCAAAATACCTCATTTCCACGACCTCTGCTTGCCGAGAATCGAGTTCCGCCAGTTGTTTGAGGGCTTCGTGGAGTGCGAGGATGTCGGTTTGATTGGTCGGACCGGCCACGGCATCCATGGCGACGGTCGAGCGTTTCCAGTGGGGGCCGCCCCGTTTGAGGGCTCGGCGGGTGCGGGCGCGGTCGATGAGAATCCGCCGCATCACCTTGGCGGCGAGAATGTAAAAGTGCTTGCGGTCGCTGAGGTCGAGGGCTTGGTTCGCGCCGACAAGCTGCAGGTAGGCGTCATGCACCAGCACGGTGGCCTGGATGGAAATGCCCTCCTGCTCGTGAGAGAGCTTCTGCTCGGCCATCTGGTGGAGCTTTTGGTAGACGAGATCAAGCAGCTTGGGCGCGGCCTCGGCATCGCCGGCTTGGGCCCGGCGGAGGAGCATGGTGACTTCCGAGGGAGTTTCACTCATGGCACGACTTTCGAGAAACGTCATCCAGGAATCAAGCGGGCCGCCTCGCTAATCAGCATCAGAACTGATAATTTTGCAGACTTCAAACATTTCAAATCTGGATATTTTAATTTCGTCGAGCGAACACTATCTGTAGGGGTTGATAACTCAGGTCGTACTACAGGTTGTGATTTTCTGAAAACAAACTGCGTTTTTTATTCACTCTGGAGATCATCGCCTACAAAATATAAAGATACCCAACTTTGCCTGTTGACAAGGGCATTTTTGGGCCACGACCATCTCAGCTTGTAGGTGAGATCGGCAGGGGACCAAAACATACGGGCTACGGACAAAGGCGCATTGTAACAGAATTCTGTGGCCAAATTGAGGGCTTGCTTTTTGGCCGCAGGGCTCTTGCAGGGACACGCGACGCTAGCGCGTGCGGCTCACTTAAATCCCAGACTTGCGGCGGGCGAGGTAGGGGAGCGCGGTGAGGAGCAAGAGCGCGGGGGTGGATTCGGGGATTACCGAGGGGTCGCGGGCGCCGAAGAGAAAGGTGCCGTCGCTGCCCCGCAAGGTCATGTAGAGGTAGCCGTCCACCGAAGCGAGAGACGAAATGAAGTCGATGTCGACGGTCGCGAGTTCGGGGAAGATATCAAGCAAGGGCAAGCCTCGATTGGGGTGGTCGGGAATGATACCTGGGAAAAAACCAAGCAAACTGCTAAGTGATAATGTGCGGAAATCGAAATCCAGTGCAACGACGAAATTGCTGTGTGAAACAATCATGGCATCATCTGATAAACCCAAGCCGTTAATGTCCTGTATGAAATATTCGGTATCGCCTAAGAGCACCAAGCCTTCAAAAATATCGCCTATGTTGACCCCTTGACCATCATTACGATCCCGAATTGACCTGGCAGCACCATACCCAAAAACATATGAAAGAAAGCTGTCGTCAGGTGCCCACAAAATCGGGGCAGAACCAATTGTTCCAGGAATTCCTCCATCACCAAGGGCAAAGCCTAAAGGGGTCACATCAAATAGAAAGGTGTCCCCAGCGTATTCGCCGGGAAGGAGTTCGGCGGAACCATTAGAAACAAACTTTACAGCTCTTGCCACGGAAAAAGAATCAAAACCAATATACCTGTACCCGAGAACGCGGAGTTGGGCGTCGACGCCACTGACGTAGCCACC